>JAUVJT010000022.1 GCA_030592225.1 Candidatus Stahliibacteriota bacterium
AACGAGAACTCAAGAATCAACAGTGGAATGCCCGCGGTCAGGAGCGCGACCAGATAGGGAATTAAAAAAGCGCCTCCCCCGAACTTGTACGCGATGTAGGGAAAGCGCCACACGTTGCCCAGCCCGATGGCCGAGCCGATTGAGGCAAGGATAAACGCGGTCCGGTTATCCCATGAGCTATGTTTTGCCATCAAAACCTCCTGCCGGATTAGTTGCGGGTTAGCTAGATGTTACTTGTTTGATACAATCCTATCCAGCAGAAGGACTATGTCAAGGGAAAAGTCGGAAGCAGAAACATCCCGTCATTGCGAGGACTGCGACCGCAGAGCGCAGGGCGAAGCTCCGAAGGGCGACGCTGAATCTGCCTCTTGAGATGCTGGCATCTCATAGGGTATGCGGAGTAATCTTATAACTGTAAGTGTCGAATTTATGAAACATGAGATCGCCACGGGTGTCTCCGACACCCTCGCGATGACAACCCGTAACTAAAAGGTGGGCCGACCTAAAGGTCGGCTCCTACGAACTTGTTTGATCCCCCTGAGTCCCCCTTAATAAGGGGGACGCCTGAAGGGCGAGGGGGATTAGCGAATCAGCACAACCTTTTGTATCTGGAGAGACGCGCCTCCCACCTCCCTGATAAAATATACACTACGAGGCGCAGCACCGCCCCATTGAAGAATTCCAGACTGCAGGGTTGAGTGCAACTCGTCAACCTTACATCCTGACGCATCGTAGACAACGGCAGTCGCCACTTCGCGTGCAATGAAAGCGGCTATTGCGCCCTTCCCGTGTTGTGGTTATCGTAATGGAACCTGGGCCAGGCGGAGGAGGCCAGGGGCGAGTCTCCAAAGATTGCGTAGAAGCTGCCGCCATCGTCACCTATGTAAATCGTGCCGTCGGAAGCAATAGCGGGTGACGATCTGATGCTGCTTGAGGTTTCATATATCCAGACAGGCTGACCCGAGGCATTCACCGCATAAACTCCGCCGAACAGCGCTCCGAAATAGATGATCCCGTTCTCTGCAACCGCTGGGGAGGAATACTGGATAAACTTGGAGGTATTATAACTCCACACTTCGCTGCCATTGCCGGGATTTACCGCGTAGAGCTTGCCGTTGTTGGAGCCCACGTAGATGTTGCCGTCTGAGCCTATCGTGGGAGAACCATTGATAAGACCGCCGGCATCGAAGCTCCACACCGGATTACCAGAGGAGGATACTGCGTAGAGATGATTGTCGTTCGAGCCAAAATAGATGGTGCCGTCAGAACCGATGGCAGGAGAGGAGTGGATTGCCGCACCGGCAGGATAAGTCCACTTCTCATTACCGTTCTGATCGATAGCGTAAAGATTCCCATCCTCACAGCCGAAGTATATGGTGCCGTCAGAGGCGATTGCCGGAGATCCGGTGACCTCGAAATCCCCATCCTCGCCTATCTCAAAACTCCACTTCAAGGTGCTGTCAGGGTTGAGCGCGTAAAGATAGTCAACCATCTCCTGGGTAACCGAGCGCCGCGCCCGTGCGCCCACGTAGATGGTGCCGTCGGCTCCAATTGCAGGCGAAGACGTAACGTTGCTTGACGTTCCGTATTTCCATTTCAGATTGCCGGACGCATCAATTGCGTAGACGTAATTATCGTGAGAACCAAAGTACACGGTTCCGTCAGAACCAATTGCCGGAGATGAAGTTATACCCCCGTCGGTATCGTATTGCCACTTAAGACTTCCGTCTGGATTATACGCATACAGCGAGTTATCAGAACACCCCACGTATATGGTGCCGTCATCAGCCACGGCAGGTGCGGTGGAGATGGCTCCTTCTGTCTGGTTTATCCAGCGCGATTCGCCCACTTCCACCTTCTGGAGAATTGCGTCGACAGGAGTGGTCTTATCAGGCTCGACGGTTACCGTTCCATACCAGGGCAGGTAGCCGGAAAGCTCCAGGCGAACATCATAATCACCTTCCTCCATCTCCTCAAATACGTGGTTGGTCTTATGCTCGCTAAGGGTATCGTTGATGTAAATATCCGCACCGGATGGCGTGGAATTTACCTCTATGACGCCGGTAGTCGATCGGTTACAGGCAGTCAACAGCAGGATTAGCCCTGCCCCCATAACTGATAGAAATCTCTTCACTGCTTCTCCTTTATTATATTGAGCAAAAGATTACTCTACTATTGAGGGAAGTCAATCGGTAAAATTGCCTATCACGTCTTGTTCTAACCATCATTTGAGTATTAAGATATAATCTTCGTCATCGGAAGAGGGATATCAAGGCCCACCGACCCGGCTGGTGTTGCGATTATCGTGGCCGAACCTTGACCAACTGGAGGAAGCCAATCCATACGATTCACTCTTGAGCGCATAGAAGTACCCGTCATCGCACCCCACGTAGATGGCGCCGTTGCTGCCTATGGCGGGCGAGGATTTAACGCTTGCACCGGTCTCGTACACCCAGAGCAAAACCCCGCTCCGATTCAAGGCGTACACCCCGCTGAACAACGCACCGATATAGATGATCCCATCCGCTCCAACCGCTGGTGAGGATTTAATGGGCTTTCCCGTATTGTATTCCCAGAGCTTGTTCCCGTTTTGATCCAGCGCGTAAAGCCTGGCTCCGTCCGAGCCAAAATAGATGGTGCCGTCCGAACCTATGGCAGCAGAACCGTCTATCCCGCCTGAGGCGGCGAAGCGCCAGCAAAGGTCGCCCTGCGGACTCAGCGCGTACAGGTTGTGGTCGCTGCAGCCGAAGTAAATGGTGCCGTCCGAGCCGATGGCAGGAGACGATACGGATATCGCCCCGATGTCGTATCTCCATTTCAGGAAGCCGTCGGGATTGATGGCGTAGAAATGTTTATCCTCGCAAGCGAAATAGACGGTGCCGTCAGCGCCGATGGCGGGCGAGGAGGTAACCCTGGTGTCGTTCTCGCCAATCTCATAGCTCCACTGCAGGATGCTGTCAGGGTTGAGCGCATAAAGATAGTCAACCATCTCCTGGGTGACGGTACGCCGCGCACTCACCCCTACGTATATGGTGCCGTCGGCTCCAATTGCGGGCGAGGAGGTAACGTTGGCTGAACTGCCGTACCTCCACTTAAAATTACCCGAAGGGTCAATGGCATAGACGTAGTTGTCGTGCGAGCCGAAGTATACGGTGCCGTCAGGGTCTATTGCGGGTGATGACTCTATGGACTCGCCGGTTGAGTAGCTCCACTTGAGACTGCCGGTCGCATCGAGGGCATAAAGTGTCCCGTCCAGGGAAGCAAAATAGATGGCGCCGTCCGTTGCTATCGCCGGAGAAGTTACTATCATATCCGGGGTCTGGTATCGCCACCGCAGGATACTTTCCAGCATGACATTAATTTCGGCCGTATCACCTGCCGTTACGTTAACCGAGGTCTCGTAAGCGAAATGATTAACGCGAAACAGACGCACCGTGCGGGAACCCGGCGCAACCATCTCCAGATAGCAGTTCGTTTTGCGGGCAACCAGGCTGTCGTCCAGATACACGTCCGCGCCGGCAGGGTCGGAGATAACCTTTATTGTCCCGTGATTGCCAGTAAGATTGGCGTGGACCACTACCGTATCCCCTTTGTTTAAGGAGACCGTGGTGTCCCAATCCAGATACCCGGCAAGAGTCAAGCCCACGTCATACTGTCCTTCTGCCAGCGAACGGAAATTGTACTCGGTCTGATATCCGGTATTGGCCCCGTCGAGCCAGATATCGGCGCCCGAAGGGTCGGACTTAACCTTGAGCAAAATGAGGTCGGAATTCAAAACGGCTGACACCTCGGCTGTGTCGCCCGCAACAACTTTGACCGGCTCTGAGTACTCAAAATATCCTGGGAGCGAAATCTTTAGAGTGTAATCGCCCGGAGATATATCCTCCAGCAGGCAGTTGGTTTGCTTTCCGGTAAGGGAATCGTCGAGATAAACGTTCGCCCCATAGGGAGAAGAACTGACACTAATCCACCCCAGTTGCAAGGCATCGTCGTCCTTATTGCATCCGGTTAAAATGAGCGCTACCAGCACCCCCATGAAAAAACTCACCTTCTTTATGATTTCCTCCTACCAATACTCTATTCAGGGATAAACGAATGTCAAGCGATTCTTTCCTTACCCCTCCCTTGACGTGATGGCTGATTCCAAAACGGAATAATCCTTGCAGATAACTGTATTTCTAAGTAGATTCAAATCAAAGGAGGTTTGAGATGAAAACGACAACTATCACACTGAACCCTGGTGCGTGGCTTCAGTCTCTTGCCCTTGCACTGCGCAACACCTTCTTCGATATCGGACGAATGCTGCGCAATCCCCGGCTGTGGATTGGTCTCGGCTCCTCCTTGGCGGTACATGGCGCTATTATCCTGCTTTCCGTGGAGTACGGGAACAAGAAAATAGCTGAAGAGCCGGATTCTTTTTGGGAAGTCTACGATCTGGGGCAAACTGAGCATCCGAAAGTAGTTCAAATTCTTGAACAAACTGGACCTGCAGGCAGCACCGAAGATGTTAACACCTATCCTATCAAATCTTCAGTCGCGGAACAACTCCAGGCGATGACTGAGAATACTCTTGATCCTACCGACGCCACTGCTGTTGAACCCCACGGATTCATAGTCCTGACCGATAAGCAACTAAGCGTGGCCGAGATTTTGGGTAGGGAACCTGTCAAGGATATCCGCCTCACCGGCGGTCACTCACTCCCCGGGATAATCCCCATCGGCCCGGCAATAGACCCTGCACAAACTATCGTCATCGACCCCACGATTTTCAAACCGGTCGTTGAACCTGTACCCGTTGGACCTGACGTCAAAGAGCCAAAGCCCACCCAGGGGACAGGGTTCAGTCTGCAGGGAGACCTTAGCCAGACCGATATTGTTTCTGCAGTCATACCCCGCTATCCCAACTTCGCCAGGGCAAAGGGACTTACCAACGTGATCGTGGTGATTGATTTCTCGGTCAACCGGAAAGGCGAAGTCTCCCCCACTCTGATAGTCAAACGCTCAACCGGATTTCCCCAGTGGGATAACGAGGTAAAGACGGCGCTTAAAAAATGGAAGTTTAAGTCCTCAGAAACCCTGCATCGCAACGGACAGATAACCTTCAAGTTCGTGCTTAATTGATGTCTTGCAGATGAAAAAAAGGCGGCTCCTTGCAGGCGCCGCCTTTTTTTTCTCACATGATTATTGATTGTTACTCTTCGTCGAGCCGAAATACGCGTATGGCGTTGGCAGTGGTTATCTTTCGCAACTCCTCGGCATCCACACCCCTGATTTCAGCTATACCCTTGATGACGTCAATTACAAAAACAGGCTCGTTTCCCTGATTCTTACGATTCCTGGGTGGAGCAAGCATGGGCGAATCGGTTTCTGCAAGCAGTTTATTAAGCGGCACGCTGCGGACAAGTTCTGCAAGCGGTCTGGCATAGGTATGAGGCCCGCCGAATGAGATTGAAAATCCCAACTCAATGGCTCGCAGCGCCTGCCTGGGGGTTCCGGTAAAAAAGTGAATCATCCCCCCCACGTCCATGGCCATCTCTTCTTCGAGTATCTTGAGAACGTCGTGGGTTGCCTTGCCGTCGTGAATGACAAGGGGAAGGTTAACCTCGCGCGCGATATGAATGTGTTCCCTGAACTGATCCTTGCGCCTGGCCAAATCCGAAGGCCTGGCCTGGCGGTAATCAAGCCCTATTTCCCCGACACCTACCACGCGAGGTTCACTCCTGCACAGCGCAACCAGACGCTCAAAGGTCTCAATCATCGAATTGTCTGGATGCGCTGCGGCCAGAGCCACGAACAGATTGTCGTGTTTTTCTGCAAGCTTAAGGGTGGCTTCCCAGAACCTGGGAACCTGCGCGATGGCAATTATCGTTACCCCTTGCTCAGCCGCCCGTTCAATGCAGGCGCTGGCTGCATCGAGATTCTCCCTGTCCCTTCCCAAAAGATGAGCGTGCGTATCTACGTAGCGAATTCCAACCACTTTATCTCCAATCGTTTTTCCTTCCCCGTCCCATTTGAGGTATGAGATTCTACGCAAGCCATTCTAACTAGAATGATTGAAGTGTCAAGGCGAAGTCGCACCAGATTTTGGGCTGCTCCAGAAACCATGACTGAAATCCATGGATAACCACTCGCATATATGCACTCTGCTTGACAGCGCAATAATTATACTTAGACTCCCAGTATGGCAGCACTGACAAAATCAATTTACCTTGCATGGAGTAAATCTCGTCTTTCAAAAAAGGAAATTTCCTTCCATGCCGAGCTAGCTAACGCCAGAAATATTCTCGTGCGGCTTGCCGAAAAAGCGCCGCACACCCTGTTTTCCTTATACACCGCAGCGGCTTTGAAGAAGAGCAAAAAGGCGCGCAAGCTCACCGTGCTTTGCCCCCAGGATGCCGAACTGCCCCCGCTTGAATCCAACAACCTGTTTGAGCAGCAAGTAGACATTGCAGAAACGCCCTCCTACGGTTCAAAATGCTTCAAGACGCTCAAGGAACGGCTTGCCAAGTCGTCTTTCGATCTGTTCGTGGATCTCGATCCCTCGCCGCTGCCTGAACTGGCCGTTCTTTCCGCTGCAACCCTGAGAATCGCCTACCAGGACAAAGGGATCTTTCCCTACTTTAATATCCTTCTCGCCCCGGATGAAAAGGCTGATTTGCATAAACGAGCACAGTCCATGGGCAAATACCTGGCATGCGAGGGTAACGTCGAGGAGGCTCTTCCCAATCCCCAGGTATCTCAACGAAAGGCCAATGACTGGCTGAGAGATCACGGACATAGATCCGGGAGAAAACTACCCTATCTTTTGTCATCGGCGGCACTCGGCCCTGAAAGTCTTGCAGGTATAAAGGTGTTCGAAGCCGAGACATGGTCAGGAGAGGATGCGGAAACAAAAGCCAGCCTTATTGCATCGGCTGCCGCTTACGTGGGCAAGCCTGACCGCGCCTTTGAACTGGCCTATCTTTTAGCTACGCCGTGCGTGGTGCTACTTGACGATAAAACCCCGGGCATCAATCTGCCTTTGTCTACACGAATCAAAGTAATCAAGATTTCCAAAGGAACATCGCCGCTTGAGGCAATAAGTCAAGCCCTGACAAGTATTTCACCTTGAATCTTCGCAGGTTTTTTCAGATATACGCCGTAGCAGGACTCCTGGCCCTGGCGGTATTCTGGGCGTTTTACTCGCAGCGACTGCTGAAGAAACTTGAAGAGGAAACCCTTTTCCGCTCCAATCTTTACGCAAGCTACATACGATCACTGGCATCCCCAGAAACCCAGATGCTTCTGGAGAACATCCTCTTCGAGGAAATAGTGAGCCAGATAGATTTCCCGGTGGTGATAACCGACGCTGACGGTAACCCGCAGAGTTTCCGCAACGTGCCTGATCGCGACACCCTGCCCGAAGCCATACCTGAGTTTATAGAAAAACTTGACCGCGAACATGAACCTATTCCCATACGCGCGGTAATCCCGACGTTCGACCCCGAAACTGCCGACACCACGGGAACCGATACTCTCACCTTGAGCATACTGCATTACGGATTACCCGCATCCTGGACCATGCTGCAGTATTTTCCGCTAATCCAGATTTCCTTTATCGTTTTATTTGTTATCCTGGGATTCGTATTCATCTTCGCATCGTCTCGTCGCGAACAGGAAAGACTGTGGGTCGCCCTGGCTCGTGAAACCGCTCACCAGCTTGGAACTCCTGTTTCATCTCTCCTGGGATGGAGCGAGTTGATTCGCCCCAAACTGGATGAGGAAGCATCCAGAGAAATAGGAATAGACCTCGAACGAATCAAGGGTATTCTTGATAGATTCGCGCGCATAGGCGACAAACCGCGTCTCGAACCGCACGAAATTGAACCGATAATTAAAAGCACTGTAGATTTCATGCAGCGCCGCGCCCCTTCACGTATCAAGATTACAGGCGAGGTAGATAAGAATCTGCGTCTGCTGATAGACCCGACCCTTATCTCCTGGACGCTTGAGAATCTTATCAGAAACTCCATCGACGCCATCGGACGCAAGCAAGGCAGCATCATAGTGCAGGGAAAACAAGCGGAGAAGAGCGGGCACTATGAGATAACGGTAACCGACACCGGCCCTGGAATCCAGACAAAGCATGCCGGCGATATATTCCGCACCGGGTTTTCAAGCAAAAAACACGGCTGGGGTATAGGCCTGGCCCTCTCCCGCCGCGTTATCGAGCAGATTCACCACGGCAAATTAAAGGTTAAATCATCAAAACCGGGCAAGACGGTTCTATCCATTCTGCTGAAGATATGACAGAAGTAATACCTGCAAGGCCGATAAGACCTGACGATATTGTACTCTTTTACCATAACGAGCGTCTTCACTACCTGCGAAAGACGCTCCAAAGGGGGGATTTCGAATGCCACAAGGGGCGTATCCCGTGGGAAAAGATACTGCAATGCAACTACGGAGACGTGATAAAAACCCATATGGGGATAAGCTTTACCCTTCTGCAACCGTCTCTGGCGGATTTGATGATAGGCGTCAAGCGGCGCACCACCATAGCCTATCCCAAAGACGTCGGATACATGCTGCTGAGAGCGTCCATCGCCCCCGGAGTAAAGGTAGCCGAGGTTGGCTCCGGGTCAGGGGCACTGACTTTTATTCTGGCGCGATACGTTCAACCAGACGGTCACGTCTACAGTTTTGAACGTCGCCCGGAATTCCTTAACCTGGCCAGGGCCAATGTGGAAAGATTAGGGGTTGAGAAATTCGCAACATTCGAGTTAAGGGACGTGGAAATGCAGGGGTTCGGAGTTAAAGATATGGACGTGTGCGTGGTGGACGTGCCTGAACCATGGGGCATTGTCCCTCATGCGGCGGAGAGCCTGGTGGGCGCAGGCAGGTGGGTTTCGTTAAGTCCTACCACCGAGCAGCTGCAGAAAACTCGCAAGGCCCTCAGCGAGCACGGGTTTACCCGATTCGAGGTCTGGGAGGTGATGATGCGCGAGATGCTTATCCGGCCCCAGGGAGCAAGACCCAGGGAAAGAATGATCTCGCATACCATCTATATGGCATTTGCAGAAATTGCCAGGATCGGAAAGAATACAAAGGAGGAAGAGCAAACTGTTGACAATTCGCCTGATTCCAATAAACTAACGTCGGAAGTCTAGTTGCAAGATGAGGAAAGTTTTCTATAATCAATACGGAAAGACATGGGAGGGCGGTGTGAAAAAAATCAAGATGAAGGAGGCAAGATGAAACGCTTTGTTGGTCTTTTAGGGATACTAATCATGGTCGTAATCGCTTTCGGAAAAAAGAGCCCTTACCTGGAAGGCGGGAAAGTTCATTATCGCGAAGGTCGCTACGAAAAAGCAGATAGCCTGTTCCTGGTATCCATTGACAAGGGACTTGCCGTAACCGAGTCCTATATGTGGCACGGAAAGGCAAGGATACGAATAAACGACCAGGACGACCCAATCGAGGCGGCCAGGGCATTTCTTGTGGTATTTGAACGAGACACCACCGGCGAAATATTGAAAAAAGATGAAGAGGCTCTCGATTTGGCACAGATTGCGTTTTACTACGGAGCGCAGCAGATAATCTACGATTCCTCCAAAGCTGATACCGTAATCATCTTTTTGCGCAAAGGCCTGCAGCTCGACTCCACGCGCGAGCAGAATTACGTACTTCTGGGCCGTTTTCACCTGCAGAACCAGAATCTGGACAAAGCCCTCGCCATAGCCGATGAATTGGAAAAGGTAAGCGAGGAGTCTCCGGACGTACCCTATCTTCGCGGAAGAGCGGCCATGGCCAAGAGAAACGCCGAAGAAGCCATCGAAAACTTCAGTACCTCGGCGGAAAGATTCAACACCGAACTCAGGGTTCTTAAAGAAACCGTAGGCAAGGATCTTTCTCTGGAAGACGAAGTTATCGACAAGATGCTTGCCGCAATGCAAGAAGCAGATGACGATGCATCTATGGAAGACAAACAAAACATGCTCATTGAAGAGTTCGGGCTTAATCCTCCACCACAAGCAATAGCGTTCCTGCGCTGGCACGACGGCTACGTCGGCAAAAAACGCCAGCTGAGCGACGCCTACAATTATCTCGGCAAGAGCTACATGCAAAACGAGAAGTATGAAGAATCCGACTCCGTGTTGACCATAGCTCTGGAACTCGACCCTGAAAACATCAATGCCATGTGGGACAAGGTCTTTGCCTGTTATTACACCAAAAACTACAAAGAGGCGGTAACGATTCTTGAGGCGCTCGAGGCTGCCACCGAAGAAGATTACTTCACCCATCTGTGGTACGGCATCTGCTACCTGAATTATGAACCTAAAGAGCTTGATAAAGCTGAAGAACATCTCCTAAAAGCCCTGGAAATTGCCCCGGACGTGCCGGACATTTACCGCAACCTTGCCGTGGTGGCAAGAGAACAAGGAGATATTAAAAAATCCAGTGAACTCTTGAAAAAATACGATGAGTTGCTTAAAAAGGAAGGAGACAATTGATGAAATCTAAACTCCTTAAGCACGTCCTGTCGGTAGTGATAATCCTTCTCACAGCGGCGCTGGCAGCCATACTTATCGTTCCTCTGGTCAAACTCGCGCGTCCGGTAGAGGTTAAGGTTCTGGTTGAACCCTCCCTCTCATCTGCACCCATATACTACGCCCGGGAATATGGAATATTCACCCACAAAGAGATAAAGGTAGACGCGACTATAGAAATGGTCGAGGAGCCTTCGAAAGCTCTCGAAGCCTTAACTTCCGGCAAGGCTGACTTTGCTCTCCTCCCATGGCCGGACGCCCTGCACTGGATGAGCGAGACGGGCGACACCCTGCTTTGCTTCTTCTCGGTAGACTTCAAGGTTGCCACCCCCCAGGAAGGACTTTTCCCTCGTGCAGGCTTGAAGTTCGACGTGATAAGCGATCTTGAAGGAAAAACCGTTGGAGTTACTGCTGGAACAAAAATCGCCATGGAAGCGATTGTTGTTTCTACAGAGATCGATCCGACCACAATAGAGATAAAGGTCTATCCCTCCGAGAAGCTTCTTGCAGCGCTTGAGGCTGGAGAGGTTGACCTCATCCTGCCTCTTGAACCCTATTTCACCATGGCTTCAACCCACCTGAGCGAACCGTTCTCCGACGGCGCCATGTTCCTGAAATGGATCAACTCCCCATACCCGGGTTCCGGTCTTTTCGTAACCCCTGAGTACTTCAGGGAAAACGAACTGGCCGTGAGGAGAATGAACAAAGCCATGGACCTGACCTTTCTCGATATGGCGCGTAATTCAGACTCCGCCCGTGCGGTTATTGCAAGAGTTTTCGGAATCGAGGACAGACAGTTGGTGGATCGCTTGAATCTCCCCAATTTCATGCGCTCTCACGAAATAGACAAGAACACGGTACAGGAGCTTACCGATAAACTTGAAATATACGAGGCTATCGGCAGGGGAATTAACACTCTCGACATGGGCGTAGTCATTCCGAAAGAGCAACTTCGGAACTAGTGAAATTCGGCCGTGCTAGGCGGGAGGCTGGCGGTCTCCTCTACTCGAAACCCGCCATATGCGAGGCTGAAAGACATCATGAGGCCGGGAAAGCAGAAGCCCCTGCAGGGGCGGACGACGTTGAAAATCGGGTCTTTACTCGCAGCACCCCGCCAACCCCGCCAGGTCCGGAAGGAAGCAACGGTACGCGGATGTTGTTACGGTGTAAAGAGAGCCTGATTGGAGTCGGCTCGTCTTCGCAGTCCCTGCCGCCCCGGACGAAGATGCCGCACGGCCGTATTTTTTAACTCTTAAAAGGGCTTGGATTAAATAATCATGAAACCACGCACGTTCTCCCTGCGCTACAGACCCCAGGACTTTGACGAACTGTTCGAT
This sequence comes from Candidatus Stahliibacteriota bacterium, assembly GCA_030592225.1. Taxonomy (GTDB): domain Bacteria; phylum Hydrothermota; class Tepidihabitantia; order B3-TA06; family B3-TA06; genus B3-TA06. The sequence goes on from JAUVJT010000022.1 coordinate 11,867, forward strand.
CAGGAGCACGTAAAGCGCACCCTGATAAACGCCATCGAACGCAACCGGCTGGCGCACGCCTACCTGTTTACGGGACCGAGAGGTGTCGGCAAAACCACCACCGCCAGAATACTGGCCAAGAGCCTGAACTGTACCGAAGGGCCGACCATACATCCCTGCAACAAGTGCTCGGCTTGTCTTGAAATAACGGCATCAAAAAGCCTGGACGTGCTGGAGATAGACGGAGCCTCCAACCGGGGAATCGATCAAATAAGAGAGCTGCGGGAGAACGTACGCTATAGACCAACCGGCGGGCACTACCGCATCTACATTATTGACGAAGTTCACATGCTTACTCCTGAGGCGTTCAACGCGCTTCTTAAAACACTGGAGGAACCGCCTGCTCACGTGATTTTTATCTTTGCCACCACAGAGCCGCACAAGGTTCCGCCAACCATCCTGTCGCGCTGTCAGCGCTTTGACTTCAAACGTATCGCCCCTGAAACAATCTCAGAACGCCTCATGATGATTATCGAGAAGGAGAAGCTTGACGTGGAACCGGACGCAATAAAACTCATCGCGGATATAGCTGACGGCGGCCTGCGGGACGCAGAAAGCGTACTGGAGCAGATAACCACCTTCAAGGAAGGCAGGGTAGCGGCCCGGGACGTAACCGAACTCCTGGGTATTGTACCCTGCGAGCGTTTCTCGCAGCTGCTTGAGCTGGTAAGGAACCAGGATGAAACCGCAGTGCTGCAGCTGCTGGAGGAAACCTTTGCCGCAGGATACGACGTGTCCGAGTTCTACTTCGGCATGATAGGTTTTCTGCGAGCGCTTTTATTCTCAAGTCTAGGTATGAAGACGACCAACTCCGCAATCCCGGAGCCGGTTCTTAAACGGGCCGAACGTTACAAACCCAAGCAGCTGGCAGGCATACTCCAGCGTTTTCTCAAATCAGAGGAAGCCTTCAAGCGCAGCCGGGAAAAGGTCATCTTTATCGAAACCCTTGCCCTGGCATTACTGGATACAGGAGATGCAAACACCTTGCCCCCCTCCTCACCCTCCTCCTTGCCCTCCTCCTCGACAAAACCCCAACCGCCCGGCCCGTCTTCTGAACCACCAGAGGTCACTACCCCTTCCTCTACCCCGACTTCAAGACCTGAAAAAACAAAAACATCGCCTGCGGAAAACATCCAGGAGCAATCCGCGTCTCCAGTTGAAGAAAAACCGGACAATCAACCCGGGGCAAAAAGCAAAGAGCCGGCCCCCGAAGAGAGTACAGAGGGTAAAGAGAAGAGTACAGAGGAGGACGAGGAACCAACCGCCGGTCATACTGCCCTTAAGGACGCATGGGGGCGTTTTATAAAAGAGATAGGGACTGAGCATTCCTTCGTCACCCTTGCTCTTAAGAATTCGGAAGTGATGGAAGTGCGCAACAATCTCTTAAGGATAGGCATAACCAACCATCCCGAGTTTAACGTAGGCCGTCTGGAAGCGGAGCAATCGCATCTTGAAGAAAGGTTCTCGGGGATCGCCGGACAAAAAGTGCGCCTGGAGTTCAAGGCAGCGAGGCAAAAAAACAAAGGGACGAAACCGGAAAAACCAAAAACCAGTTCAGCGGTTGAGGATGTGTTGGATATCTTCAAAGGAGAGATAATTAGATGAAGCAGGCTGATTTACTCAAGAAAGCCCAGGAGATACAGAGCAAGATGGCCCGGATATTGGACGCGACCCGTGAAGAGGCGGCCTCTGGAGGAGGCATGGTCAAGGCCGTAGCCGACGGTAATGGTACGCTCCTGAAACTTAGCATCGAGAGGGAAGTTGCCGATCCTGAGGAAATACAGATGCTCGAAGATCTGGTGGTTGCCGCGGTCAATGAAGCCAAACGCAAGGCAAAGGACGCAGCGCAGGAAGAGGTCCAGAAAATCATAGGTATCCCTCTCCCGGGATTGTTTTGATCCTAGATGACTGCACTCGCACGGCTTATCCTGAACCTGAAGGGATTACCGGGTATAGGCGAGAAGAGCGCCCAGCGCATCGCACGCTGCATCCTGCGGCTTGATTCCGACGACGCCTTTGCGCTCACCGAGGCTATAGTGCAAGCGCGCACCCTTACCCGAACCTGCAAACGCTGCGGCAACCTCACCGAAGATGAGGTGTGTTCGGTATGCGCAGATTCAGCAAGGATGCAGAATGAAATATGCGTGGTACAGGAAGCGTTTGATATAGCGGTAATAGAACGCGCCGGGGTGTATAAAGGACTGTATCACGTTCTCGGCGGCGCGCTTTCCCCGCTTGAAGATATATCAGCCGATGAACTCAATATAGCAGGACTTCTGGAAAGAGTGCGGGCGGGAAACATCAAAGAGGTGATACTTGCAACCTCGGCCACCACTGAGGGAGAAACCACTGCCCTTTACGTAGCCGCTCAACTCAAAGGCTCAGGAGTACGCGTATCAAGAATCGCAAGGGGCATCCCGGTCGGCGCGGACCTGGGGCTTACGGACGAGGTTACGATCGGCAAGGCAATTCGCGGACGGGAAATACTGGAAGGCGGAGAGCAGGGGTGAGGTTCGGATTCCATATAAGTATTGAGGGAGGATTCGAGAACGTCGTTGAACGCGCAAAGTATCTGGGCTGCGAAACCCTGCAGGTATTCACCGCTTCGAACAAGCAGTGGAGAAGAACACCACTTGAACAGGATAAAGTTAAGCGCTTTCGCGCTCAGCGCATAAAGGCGTCCCTTGAACCGTTGGTGGTGCATCTGTTTTACCTGCCTAACCTGGCAACGCCAGATACTAAGATGCGGCGGCGTTCATGCCGGGCGCTTTGGGCTGAACTTGAGCGTTCGCAAACGCTGGGAGCCGAGTTTCTTGTCCTTCATCCAGGCGCTTTCAAGAAATCCGATGCCAACCAGGGCATAGAACGCGTCATCGGTTCGTTAAACCAGATAATCTCTTCTACCAATGGAAACGACGTAAAGATACTACTTGAGAATACTACAGGCGGCGGCACCCGGTTAGGGTCAAGCTTTGAGGAGTTGGCAAGGATAATAGCTGGTGTTACGAGTGTTACGGGGGTTACTGGTATTGAGGGATATGTTACGGGTGTGGGAGTGTGTCTGGATACCGCCCACGCGTTCCAGGCGGGCTATCCGATTCATACAAAAGAAGGGTTGGAAGAAACATTGGATGAATTTGACCGCTTGATAGGTCTCAGCAGACTCTGTCTTCTCCATCTTAACGATTCCAAGACACCTTTCGCCAGCCGCAACGACCGGCACTGGCACATAGGAGAAGGTGAGATGGGAATGGAAGCATTCGAAAGGATCATTAACCATCCCAGGTTAAAGCACCTGCCGGCAATAATGGAAACCCCTACTGCCGAGGAAGATAACTTGAAGAATATGGCAACCGTGAAAAGATTGAGAGGGAAGAATTGATTGCGCTGAGGAACACAGCCATACTCATTCCCGCCTTCGAAGCGGCCGATACCCTGGGAAAGGTGCTTGCAGACTGGTTTGTGTTCGGAGCCGGACCGAAGCAGATATGGGTGGTGGACGACGGATCGCCTGATGGAACTGGAGACGTAGCACGGGCGATGAAGGTAAACGTTCTGACCCACGAGACAAACAAAGGTAAGGGCGCGGCTCACAAAACAGGATTCAGAACAATACTCGATACCGGATACCGGTGGATTCTGACCATGGACGCCGACACTCAGCATGACGTGAATGAAGCCAACAGGTTTCTTGAACTTGACCCCGCCGCTTTCGATATGGCCATAGGAACGCGTCGCTATAACATGGCCGGAATGCCGTTCGATCGCTGGTTCGTAAACCGGCTGACCTCGATGGTGCTCTCGATATTTGGAGGGCAGAAACAAGTTACCGATGCACAGTGCGGATACAGACTCATCTCGGCAGAACTCCTGCGAAAGATTCCCTTACGTACCAATCACTTCGATACCGAGTCCGAGCTGGTGGCGCGGGCCTTGCGGGGAGGATACCGAGTAACCGAGGTACCCATCACCACCCTGTACACCTCTCCCCGATCACACATAAACCCTTTTGTGGATACCCTGCGTTTCGTGCGTCTTTGCTTGCGCTACCTGTTCTGGATGTAGCCCTTCGCCCCCCTCAGCCCTCCTCCCCTCCCCCAAAAAAAGCTTCCCTCAAAAATACTCCTCATAGTAATCTTCCTCGAAATTCTCTGTACGTCTATAGCCTGGTGTAGACGACTTGCAGATTGCATCTTAAAAAAAAGGCCGCCCCACACAGGGGGCGGCAAAATCTTTATTGGTTCAGGCTTAACGTACCAGAACGGTCTTACGGGTCAGGTTGGCTGCATCCGCCTCAAACTTAATGAAGTACACCCCGTTGGGAAGCATGCTTTCATCGAGCGAGAAGCGGTGAACGCCGGCAGCTAAATTACCCTGGTGCAGGGTCAGCCTGCGGCGACCGGCAACGTCGAGCACGTAAAGCTCAGCATCGGTAAGTGCGGGAATGGCAAGTTCTACATTCGCACCCGAAACCGTCAACTCGTAGCGCACCGGAACAATCTCGGGCTCCGCTACGGAAAGAAGTGCACAATAGATAGAATCCTCGAGGGTGTCGTTAGCAAACAGTGAGTCGTCAGGGAGTGCAGTGTAGACCTTCATATAGTACCAGGCATCCTCGTAGTGCGGTGCAGACCAGGGATCAAACACAACCACTGCCTCTTCTTCGGCAGCCAGAGGACCAACCGTTATTACGCTCGTGTAAGTCGGCAAACCGGAGTAGAAAATGTCGAAGTGAACGTCAAACGTGGCCACCGTATTTCCCTGATTAAGTACCGTTGCCTTAGGAGTATAGGACGAATCCGGGTGAATATTGGGACCAATCAGGGTATCCAGCCACATTTCCATGGGAAGAACGTCCTTGATGATCTTGGTGGCGTATTTCAGATTTCCGTTCGTCACATCGTAGTAGGAGATATGGGGGAAGTTGATCTCTCCTTTACGGCTGAGTGCAATGGATGTGTGTGATCCCACAGCACCTGTGGTATCCACCGATTCGGTATGCCAACCCATGTAATTATCGGAGTAGGCGTACTTGAGATCGGCGTTGCTGCTGTCGAAGTAACTGGCATAGGTGGAACCCAACTCCTGAGCCCCGTACATACCAATCCCGGGAGTGTTATCGATGATGTCAATTGCCCACGTTGACAGATTCCAACGGGCGTATTTGAAGTATCCGTTACCTGCATCGAAGTAACTGATGTAGGGGACGTTTCCCTCATCTTCGTTGATAACGATATCAGGCCACCAGCCCACATTGGCAGCTGAGTCCATCTCAACCGTATCTATCACCCACTCACCGGATACCAGATGCGCGTATTTAAGGAAACCGGTAGCGGTAGTACTATCCCACGCATAGTAAGCGATATGGGGATTGCCTGAAGGATCAAGGGTGATTGAAGTACCCGACATATCGGTTCCAAAGGTAGGAAGGGGGCCGACGCTGTCAACCGTGTCGCGTGCCCATACAGTGCCTAGAAAACGAGCGTACATGAGATAACCTGCAGTAGCATCGTAGTATGAAAATTGAGGAATCTCATCTCCGGCCTGTTCGCCAATCACGATATCGCATCCTTGACCTACATCGTTGGTGGTACTGGGATCAGGAATACCTACAATCCAATCGCCGGTGGCATTCAGATTGGCCCACTTAAGATGGGTATTCAGCATATCGTAGTAGGCAATCTGGGGGCGCTCGGTGAGAGGACCGAGAGCCAGTGAGGAGAACATTCCTACTCCACCAAGACTGCTATTATCGTCGGCAACCTCAATATCCCAGG
>JAUVJT010000221.1 GCA_030592225.1 Candidatus Stahliibacteriota bacterium
TCTCCATATTTCTCATTGCAACAACATCAAGAAAGAACTTAGGCAATCGGGTCTAGCCGATTGATTTCCCCCATTGACTTAGCCCCCGTTTTCCCTATCCTTACGCTATGATTACCAGAACAGAGGCGTTCAAGCTGATTGAAGAAAAGATAGCTAACGTCAACCTGCGCAAACACATGTGGTCTACCGAGGCTTGCCTGCGAGTCCTTGCTCCCAGGTTCGATGCAGATGCGGACGCGTGGGGTATGGCCGGTCTTATGCATGACGTGTCCTACGAAGACGCCGAGAAAGCGGGCGGCGACCTGCACCTGCACGCCGAGATGGGAGCGAAGCTGGCCGAGGAGCGGGGGCTGAGTGTCGAAGGGGTGCAGGCCATCCGGGCGCACGCAGGCGGCGTCAGCAGAGAAACCGACCTGGACAAGGTGCTGTACGCGGTCGATCCGTTGACCGGACTTATCGCGGCCGCGGCACTGATGCATCCTGAACGGCTTGGCGGACTGCAGACCCGCAGCGTGCTCAAACGCTTCAAGGACAAGCGCTTTGCCGCAGGAGCCGATCGGGATCAGATTAAAACCTGCTCTGAATTCGGCATGGAGCTTGACGAATTTGCCTCAACCTGCCTGGAGGCGATGCGCGGCATCCGCGGGGAGTTGGGCCTTTAATATGAGCCTGATTCTTGATTTTCTGGTGCTTGCCGCCCCCCTGTTCTCGTGGGGTGACTCGCTGTATCTCGATGCGCCTCGGTTGGGCAAGGTCGAGGACTACGCCGCTTCGGGCCGGGTGTGTCACTGGGTTTACACCGATATCGCGGTCATGGAGCGCAACGGCGCGTCGCGCTGGGTTATTGGTCTGCGGCCTGTTTCATTGAGTCTGAAGCCGGAGATAGACGCACTCCTCGAATCCCCCTCGATCGACACGGTTGAATCCGACGATCTGGAAGAGCTAACCACCTACTGGATAGGCGCGAATGCGTACCAAACCCAATTCTACAAAGGTCCGTGGACAAAGATTGACGGCATACTGGCCAGGCTTGCGCCCTCGTTCACGGTTGACGTCAAGGACGCCCCGGCAGGCGGCGGGACGCAAGCGGTGCACGGAACTCTTTACTGCGGCAAGAACGCCATCTTCCGCAGCGCCTCGGGGACCTATGAAATCAAAGCGCCCGCAGCAAGCGCCAAGATTACCGAATATCTGCACGTTCTTGCAGATAAGGATTCGATAACGGTGGATCAACTGAGCGTTGACGGCATCCTCTACCTGCAGGGAAACTTCCCTCTGTTTTTCTACGTTATGGGAGGAAATTGATGGCCAATAAGCCCCTGAGTTTTCAGGACATCATAAGAAAACTGCAGGACTACTGGATTAGCAAAGGATGCGTGCTCATGCAGCCCTACTCCTCAGAGGTAGGCGCGGGAACGTTCAACCCTGCCACATTCCTGCGGGTGCTCGATGATGAGCCGTGGCGGTGTGTGTACGTGGAGCCTTCCAAGCGGCCCCGGGACGCTCGCTACGGCGAAAATCCACTTCGAGTGTACCAGCACTGGCAAATGCAGGTTATCCTCAAGCCCGCTCCGGATAACGCACAGGAGCTATATCTGGACAGCCTGCGCGCACTGGGCATTCCCCTTGAAGCTCACGACGTGCGGTTCACCGAGGACGACTGGGAATCACCGACACTTGGCGCGTGGGGTCTGGGCTGGCAGGTTGACATGGACGGCATTGAGATTACCCAGTTTACCTATTTTCAGCAGGTGGGCGGGCTTGACCTTTCCATTATCCCTGTCGAATATACCTACGGGTTGGAACGCATTGCCATGTTTTTGCAAGGGGTCTCCTCCATCCTTGACATCAAGTGGAGCGAGGTGGACGGCGAGGCGCTGACCTGGGGCGACGTGTTCCTGCGAAACGAGCAAGACTTTTCCGCCTACTCGCTCAAGGAAGCAGATACCGATTTTCTGCGCTCCTCGTTCGACCATTACGAAGCGGAGTGTCACAGACTCCTCGGAAAGAACCTGGTGATGCCTGCCTACGACGCGGTCATAAAGTGTTCGCATTTCTTTAACCTGCTCGACGCACGCGGGGCAATAAGCGTGACCGAGCGCGCCGCCACCATCCTGCGGGTGCGCAAGCTCTCCATGGCGGTTGCCAAACTGTATCGGTTCGGCCCTGAGGAGGAGGGAAGCAGTGAGTGAGACTCGTACCTTTCTGCTGGAGATAGGCTTTGAGGAGATACCTGCGTCGTACCTGGAGCCGGCAGTAAGACCTTTAAGTCACTGGTTGCTTCAATACATTGAAAATGAATTGACTGGAGGACCAGATACTACTCTTAAAACCAGAATTTACTATACTCCTCGACGAATGTCAGTGTTGATTGAAAATCTCCCAGACGAAAGCTTGAAAACACTCAAGATATTCAAAGGTCCTCCAGCGAAGACCGCCAAGGATGAACAAGGGAATTGGACAATTGCTGCAAAAAAGTTTGCAGAAAGTAAGGGAGTAAATGAAAAAGACCTCCATATCAAAGAAGATGAAAACGGTAGTTACGTTATGGCCCCGAAAGAGATAGGCGGGGAATCAGCAATTTCTATTCTCGCCCGTATTATCCCTGACTGTCTTCAAGATCATGTTCCATTCCTCAAAAACATGCGCTGGCCTCAATCCGGCAAGATTACCTTTGCCCGTCCCATTCGCTGGATTTGCGCTATCTTCGGTGACGAGGTTGTTGAATTCGAGTTCGCAGGCTTGAAGTCCGGCAATCTCACCTTTGGCCACCGGTTCGCGCATCCTGAAGCAATTACAATCAGCCACCCTGACGAGTACGTACAAAAGCTGAGGGATGAGGGTTTGGTCTTAGTTGATCCTGCTGGACGCAAAACACTAATTGTCGCAGAACTTTCCAAAGCAGCAAAGAAACTCGACGGCGCTCTGGTAGAAGATAACGAACTGGTTGCCGAGGTAGTCAACCTGGTGGAGTATCCCAAGGTACTGACCTGCGACCTGGGCGGGTTCATGGATTTGCCGAGAGAAGTGTTGCAGACCGCGCTTGCAAAACACCAGCGGGCGTTCGTGGTCGAGAAAAACGGCAAGCTTATCCCGTACTTCCTTGTGGTTACTAACGCCCCGAACCTCAAATCCGATCTCGCAAAGGTGTGGTTCGAGCGCATGGCCATATCAAGATTGGAGGACGCCGACTTCTTCATCAAGGAGGATTTGGGCAAGGGGCTGGAGGCGCTGGTGCAGGAGGAGTCGCGCGTAGAATGGATAA
>JAUVJT010000236.1 GCA_030592225.1 Candidatus Stahliibacteriota bacterium
AAGTGCCTGGGTTTCAAAACACCCCTCGAAGTCGCTAACCTTAGTGTTGCACTTCAACGTTGAATGTAGGTTCAACTGTTTTTCCGTAACTTCTTGAATTCCCGATATAAATCCTGCAAAGCTACTTTCCATGTGAGTCTATTTTACTTTATTTTGATGACCTTAAGCCGGGCGCTTCTTGTCTTTCCCGCCAGCGAGACGAAGTAAACTCCCTCGCCTGCATCGTCTCCTCTGCTGTCCCGGCCATCCCAAACGCAGGAACACGACCGTCCCTTGACCTCAATCCTCCTTACCATCCTGCCCAGCGCGTCGTGGATGAGGACGGTTCCGCCTGCCGTCGCAGGGGAGAGGTTTATCTTAAGCACGTCAGTGAACACGGTCTGGTCAACGGTTATCGTTGGTGGATGCGTCGCTGGCGGCGTTGCGGGTTCGTCGATTCCGGAGTACTCCAACGAATCCAGTATCCGGCCGTATATGTCCCAGTCACCGTTTCGGTTATCAGCCCACACCAGCAGAAAGTGATTTTGGCCAAAGCATACAGCAGGCTGTTTCTCCTGAGCAGGCCCAGCCATGAGAAATCCTTCGTTAAGGAGTACTATGTTGCTGTCAATCTCAGCGCCCCACAGGGTGTACGTGTAGTTGGGGTATCCACCTTGTCTTGCTTCGGATACTGAAACAAACCGACCATTGCCGTAATCCATAGAAGTTGGTCGAAACCAAGACGAGAGACCCTTAAAACTAAGGAATACAGGGTTTTCATTAATTGGTGTTCCCTCTGCGTTGAGTAAATCGAAGTAATAGTTGTTTCCGTTAATTCCGCAATGGCCAACCATACCAATTCTCTCATCCATTGCAGCCATAGCTAACTCGTTCCAGTAGTAGGCATTGTCCCGGGGATAGAAAAAACCGTTTTGGTCAGGATCCTGATCCAATGTGTCTTCGAGCCAGATGTAACCTGCTGAGGTTGAACAAAAAAGTCTCTCGCCGTTCCACACGCCGTGACCGATCCCGGACGTAGGAGGATTTATGCCTGGTGATGAGGGTATTTCAAGTATGGTTTTGAGTTGGCCTTTGTCTAATAAGGCTACTTTACTCCAGGTTGGGTATTCATACTGGGCATCATAACCGTAAGTGTATAGAAGTGCGAAATGGTCCCGGCATCGCACCGGTACAATAGGGCCGTAGCCTTCGTATATACTTTTACGGGAATTCCAGTAAGGCGAGCCATTAGGGGTTAAAAGGATGTACCCCATGAAACCATAGATGAAGAGGGGGGAATCGAGCCAGAAGGTTAATAAAACTGTATCGGATGAAAAATCAATATGCGGGGTAGTGATAGCCAGGGTATCTGAAAAGAATAAAAACGGCTCCCCTGATTCTTCCGTTTCCTGGACATTAGTCGCATAGATATCCGAGAGTCCGTCTCTTCCATCCGACCATACTACCAGGAACTGTTCTCCATCCCAGCAGATGTCAGGTCGTTCCTGATTACCCGCAGCGGTGCAGATAGGAAACTCGGCGCTTGCCGAAATTAAGGATAGAATGAACAAGAACATGTTCACCTCCTTTCTTGTTCAGTAGATAATAGGGCAGGATTGCAGACTTGTCAAGGGCGTTGCTCCCGCGTCATTGACAATCCTTACCACTCCCTTACACTTCTGTCATGAATGCAACATTGAAGATGGGGTTGATGGTGGGCGTGGGCGCTGTGGCACTTGCCGCGCTGGCGGCGAGCCAGATTGGTTTTAAGTACGCTTCGGGCGCGCAGGGCATTAAAGCCACCATTCTGTGGTTTGCCGTTGCAGGCGTGACCGGAACCGTGTCCATGATATTCTATACCCTGCTCCTGCGTTACGTGCCGCTTCACGTTGGCTACGCCGTGCTGTTCGGCCTGGGGTTCGTGGCGGTGCAGGTGGTTGCGGCAAAATTTATCCTCAAGGAGCCGGTATCTTTGATTCAGTGGATAGGCGGTGCGGTGATGGTTGCCGGGATTGCCTTGATAGCCTTTGGCGGCGCCAGAGGTACGTGAGTCCCGGGAGATTACCGGACGGATCGAATAGAATGGGAGTTGTCAGGGTATCTGGAATGGAATCGGCAGATGGCAGGAATCTTGACATTGCCTGAATCTTAGTTATCTTAGTCAGCTAGGAGGAATAATTGAAAGAAGAACTTAATCTATCCGGGCTTGCAGTCCCGGTTGTGAAGAGACTTAAATCCTATCTTATCGAGCTTATCACCATCATCGGAAAGCCGCTCGATTCCATCGTGGCCTACGGTTCGGCGGTAACCTCCGAGTTCGATGCCAAACGTTCCAACATCAATCTCATTGTGGTGGTGGACGAACTTGATATCGGACTCATGCACAAGGTGCAGTCGCTGGTAAAACGCGGTGCGCGCAAGGGCATCGTCGCCCCGCTGTTCTTAACCCATGAACACATGGATACCTCATCGGACGTATTCCCTATCGAGTTCCTCGACATGAGCGACTTCCATCATACCATCTACGGCGACGATCCGTTCGATACCCTCACCATAGGAATTGAGAACCTGCGGCTGGAGTGCGAGGAAAAGCTCAAAGGCTCGCTCATCAACCTGCGCCAGTCGTATCTTGAGATAGCAGACCGCCGCAGCGCCATGATGGAGTTGATCTCTGCCTCTATA
>JAUVJT010000174.1 GCA_030592225.1 Candidatus Stahliibacteriota bacterium
GGTTCTTCGTTCATTAATTGCCTCCGATCTAATAGCTATTCTATTCGCACAGTATGCAGAGTCAAGTATTTGTGAGTATGAACCGATCTCGCATGGCGGGGGTTAATCTTAAAGTTAGTAAATAGCTATAATTTTACTGTGATTTTTTAGATAGCATAAACGTCCCTTGACAAACAACTGAATTTTAGTATATTTTAAACAACGATAATCAAACGAGAAGTCGGGCAAAAGGAATATTGTTTTTCCGGTCCGGCAAAAACGCCGCACAACGGCACAAAACAAAGGAGGCGTCGTGAAACGCATCGTATTAATGCTTGTCTTTACAATGCTGGCAAGCGTAGGGTTTGCCCAATCTCAAAAACGAAGCTGTATCTTCGGAGGTCGATCTGAAGAACCCAAAAGTAGTTTTATCATTCCTCAACATGGAGATACAGTCGAGACTAACACACCTACTATTTTCTGGAATGTAACAGCAGAAACAGAGTGTTTTCTTGTAATAGCACCGTGGGAAGAAACATTAGAGAAAACGCTAACAGAAAAAAATGTAGTGGTGGCGAAAAGAGTATCTGGGATAGACTCAATCATAACTCCTTATCTTCAACCAGGAGAGTACTTCTCTTTGCTTGTTTGGGGAAAGCCTTTCGACCCCTACGATGACATCGACGATTTTGGCGATATAATCTGCAGGATTTGCCCACCTTGCTGTGTGTCAAGACCACCATGGGATGACCCTTGGGAACCATTTCCTAGCCCTATCCTTTTTACAGTTCGTGCAGATTCAGCGGCTCGGGCCACCTTCATAGCCGATTTTATGACTCCAGAAGGTGAACCTCATCCATTTCACGTTATCATTTCAGACGGAGACTGGAGACAAGAATGGGAAGGTATAACGCATATCGAGACGGATGTGCCGTTGAATGCAACCTATTGGTTTGATTACGATTGGATAAATGGTAACAGTGTTCACTCCTCAAAACTGCGAACCAATCTTATTTTTACAGCTGGTGAATCGAGAGAGTTCGAGGTTTTTGCCCATGATCCGGATTCTATCGAGCAGGTTAAAGAATACGTCGTAGGCTGGCAGGAAAAGGGCGCAAACTTAACAATAGAGAATGATTGGGATGAAGAGACGATGACCTTAACTGTAAATGTTAAGGCTGATACCGGTAAGACATTTGAGTTGTACGGAATTATCAACAGAAAGGAACAATTTACCCATACCGTTTGGTGGGTTGTTCGGCTGGCAGTAGCGATAGCTGAATGGAAGGCTTCCTATTGTGCAGGTACCACAAAAGAGTATTATGAGAGTGGGGGTCTGAAATCGGAAAGCACAACCCACCACGGTAGCATTGGTGGTATAGTTGGAACCGGGCCTGATAGTTTAGGAACAGGAGAAGTATCTATCAGGATGAAGTTCGAACGTTTTGATGCGGCCGAACTAAGCGGCCTTGGAGTATACGGGGCTTTTTATCGTGATGCTCAAATCAACGGCATTTCTACAAACCTGTTTAGTCTTGAGGATGGAGATACAATTCAAGAGCAGTATTTTTATCCTCAATATGCTCAACCGCAAGGTCACTATCTACTGCAATTCTCAAGCCCCTCGAAGTTTGCGAATTTTGATTTACCTACCCTGCTTTCATTCAAAGAGATACAAACCGTCAGTATATACCCACCCAAAATAGGTGAGGTACAGGACTTTAGTTTCTCGGTTCTAGCTGAATCACCTTATGCTAAATCTTCGTATTCCAACCTGAATCACGATTCTGAAACAAAAACGGTCACGGTGGATGACAGTACTTTCCTCAATCGCTACTGGTGGGGATGCTTCGTTTTGCCGGATACTTGTGCAGTTAAGCGCATAATTGCTTTTTCACAAATAGGGGATGAAGCAATTAGAAAAGAGTTGAAACCAGGTTTGGATTATACAGATAATCCTATTGAAGGACATCGATTCATTGCAGTTAGAATATCACCTGAAGTGAACAGTCTTTCTCTCGGATATTCCAACCGCAGGTAAATAGTAAGGATTAACAGGGAGGGCAAAGCCCTCCCTGTTCGTTTTTAGAGCACAAACAATCAAGCGGAGTGCTTGACTGGCGCCACCATCATTAGGGAAAGCCTCAATTCTTGCTATTCCTCAATCTTCAAGGCTGGCAGCACGTTCTCGACCGAGACACCGGGGAGCAGGCGGCTCCCCGGCTCTGTAAAACGTTGTGGTACTTGGTTTATTCAGGCGCCTTCCACAGGGACTCGATGCCAACCTCACGGGTTATCAACACGTCACCCGATTTGAACTCCACGGTGTAGCGCTCGTCTTCGATCTTGGTTACCTTGGCTTTGTATAGACCGGAGTAATCGGGGGGCTCGAGCAGAACGGTCATGTCTTCCTTGACCTTCTTGGCTTCAAGACGAATGCGTTTCACAACCTTGCTGATGTGTTTTGATACCTGGATTTCGTCGCCTTTGGCCCAGGTCTCTTTCCATTCGATGGTAATTTCGTCGCCTTCGATAGCGATGACTTTTGCTTCTTCCCAGGAATGGCCTTCGCCTTCCCACCATTGGGAATATACCATCTCATCAACCTCTATTTTATCTTCCTTTTTGCAGCCGGTGAAGACGAAGCTTACGGCGATTGTTAAAAGAAGAATAGCAGCGAGTTTTTTGGTCATAGCGTCCTCCTTTGGTTGAGGGACTTTTAAGGCTACCTTTAAGATAGATGAATATACTGGTAGTAATGCCTTTGTCAATATTGTTATGCCTTGTTCGTTTGTGTTCTGGAGATTTGGATATGGTTAGCAGCGAGGAGCCAGGAGGGTGTCTGAGAATGACCACAGAGACCACAGAGGACAGAGCGAAAATCGGCGAGCAACGGTAAGACATGTATTTACGCAATTTGCCTGAGTCAAGGTTTCCTCCTAGTCTGTGATAATCTGTGGAATCTGTGTTGTTAGCCATTGAAGCTCCCTTTGGTCGCCGCTTCGCGTCGGTCTCGGACAGCCTCCGGGGCGGGCTGTATCGCTGGTGGCATCAATCTTTTGCCAAGTATATTCCTGGTTCTCAGGTGCGATTTTCGTTAGTTTATGGCGCGGAGTACACTCCTTGGGTAAGAAGAACGTCACTCCTCTATCTTTAAGGCCAGCAGCATATCCTCGACCGACACTCCGGGGAGTTGGAGACCTTCGTCTGTCACCACCCGTTCGATGCGGTTGCCTACTTCTCCTTTCGTGCGGTCGGCGCCTTTGATGCCGTCCTCGATTACGGGCAGGCCTTCGAGCGGCAGAAGGGTAAAGTCGCCGGAGATGGTAACGTCTTCAATCACGTTTCCCTTGACCTCGGACGCTGTGCGAATCAGCCCGCCCGGAGCCTTGTGTATGCCCATGATGAATTCCACGCCGGAACGAATGGTTAGCGCTCCGGGTTTCTTCATGGTGCGCTTGTAGAGAAAGCTCGAATCGGTCATCCTGGCGATGGTCTCGGCATTCTTTCGCTGAAGTTCCGGTGTATACTCGGCAGGCTCCAGCGAACCAAGGAGTGGGGTGAACTTCTCTATCAATACCTTCCGTACCTGGGCACGGGAAGGCTTTTTGCCCGTCTCTCGATATATCGTGGTTACGTGCTCCTGCATTGACTTATGAATCTTGTCGCGGAACTTCTCGTCAGGCACGTTAATGACCCGGGCCATGGTATCGTAGTCGAAGTCCAGAAGTATCCCGCCCACAAACACCACGCACGGGCCGATGTCACCCGCACCTTCGCCTGCAATCTTGCGCTCGCCTTCAACAGTCACTATGTCGTTTACCGGGCGGAAGCGGGTCTGGATTCCGAACTCCCTATAGGTCTCAATTGCCGGTGCAGACAGGGTTTTATATAATTCCGATATCCTGCGCGAGGCAAGCGGATTGTCGCGGCGCAGAATCACCTGGTAGAAGACCTGGTTGGCGTCAAGATAGGTGGCCCCGCCTCCTATTTCTCTGCGCATCACCGGCAGGTTGTGTGCCGCACAGTAATCAATATCAATCTCGGCTGCCGCGTCCTGGAAGTAACCCACGCTGATGATTGGGGTTTGCGGCGAGACAAGGCACAGGCATTCGATTCCTTCCCTGGCGATGGTATGGAATACGGTCATCGAATCCTGGCCGGGCAGGGTGTCAAATTCGTAAAGTTTCATTTGATAACTCCTTTAGTTCTTCCTACATTCAACGTTGAAGTGCAACACTAAGGTTAGCGACTTCGAGGGGTGTTTTGAAGCCCAGGCACTTCCTGGGTCTGTTATTAAGCCTTGACTCTATCAACCTGACATCCTCGTCACTGATTATAGCGAAGTCAGTCTTCTTTGGCAAGTACTGCCTGACTAGTCCGTTGGTGTTCTCGTTGGTGCCGCGCTGCCACGAAGAGTAAGGGTCGCAGAAGAAGCAATCAATCTTGACCTTCTCAGATATGTCTTGGTGTTTAGCGTGCTCGGCGCCGTTGTCGAAGGTTA
>JAUVJT010000077.1 GCA_030592225.1 Candidatus Stahliibacteriota bacterium
TCAACGTCGTAGACGGAAAGCTCCCACCGGGGCAGGTCCCCGGGACGCCAAGACCCGGCAGTGGCAAGTTCGCCCGCGCCCACGAAGAAAAAGGTGGGGCTGAGGTATATTGAATCGCCGGCTTGTCCTGCAACAAAGGGAAATCGATTCTCGATGGTGTCTTGATTCACTACCAGAACCAGCCTGTCGCAGTTGTATTCTCGCGCCTCGCGATCTGAATCCAGGTTTATTAACCCGCTGGTGCTCAAGGAGATGTGCGGTCCTGCAGAGGCGTTTGCCTGCAGGAAGCCGTCCTCGACAGTAGCGGTAAGATCGATCTTCTCTTTGGCCGGGCTTGAGATTCCTTCCACGTCGAGTATTGCTTTGCCGAGGAAGTTCACCGGGTCAAACGAGGTAAATTCGGCTTCTATTTTCTTAAAGAAGGCCTCCTGGGAGCGAACGAGGAGAATTCCTGAAATCAGCGGTGCATCCCTGGTTCCCTCTATCTGTAATTGGGCGTCCGCTTCCGCGGGTGAGTTAAGGGGATTGAGTTCTCCCAGGCTGCTCATCTGCAGTCCTTGAACGCTTACATATCCTGTCAGGGTATCAGGGGAGAGCGTACCTGCGGCCTCTATTCTGGTAAAACCATGGGTGAGCAAAAATTCACGCACCTCGACGACCGCTCCGGCAAATGCGGCGTCGAAGCTGCAGTGTTCCCACTGCATGGTGTGGATGCCTATTTCCTCCAGCCGGGCTGTGATTTCTCCCCGCTTCTGTTGTATCCTGTAGTCAACGGCTATCTCTCCTTTGCAGGTCAGGGGCCAGTCAGGCGCGGGGAAAAGTTCAAGCTCCTGCAGTCTGAGGTTGGCGCTCAGGAACTCCCTCTCCAGCCTCATCTCTCCAACAGTCACGATTCTGCCCAGTTTATCGTCACTGGCGGAAAGTGACAGGTCGAAGCTTCCGCCTTCCCCTTCCAACACCGCGGTCATATCGGCTATTTTGAACTTTCCCGCTTTCATGCCTTTAATATCCATGCTAAAGCCGCCTGCGAATCCGGCGCTGTCTTCGCCCACCCTGCCCCGGGCGAGGAGATGTCCTTGCAGCATTTCAGGGTCAATCTCGGAAAGATCAATATCGGCTTTTTTGAACGTCACATCCCAGCTTGTTCCTTCAAGATGTATCTCTCCCCTCAGCTCGGAGTGTCGGGTTCTTACACTCAGATCTTTCAGATGGACGGTGTCCGGAGCCGCGTACGCAAAGTTGGTTTTTGCAGAGCGCAGGCGCAGGCGTTCAGCCCCTTTCAGATAAACTGTGGCCGAGGCGCGGCGCAGGCGTCCATAGAGTTGGTGCGGGCGCACGTGCAGGGTTGCATCGAGCTGAATTTCGTCAAATATCAAGGTGTCGGCAAGTTCAATCCGGCCGCTTCGGATGTGAAACGACGCCAGATCGAGCGAGAACTCAGGGTCAAATGGCTCAGGTTCTTCGGGTTTTTCCTCGGGCAACACCCATCGTATACGGGGGCGGATCAATCGTACCGAACGTATGTCAATACGCCTTTCAAGCAGGTAGGGGATAAGGCGGTAGGAAAGCTGCACGCGGTCCGCCTGGAGGTAATGGTTTTCGTCCTTGAGAACGGTGAGGTGAGAGAAGTTGATTGCGCCGAATATATTGCCCCATACCGCGTCGTAGTCAACGTAGATGCCCTGTTCATCGGCGATCCTGAGCGCCTGCCTGATGACGTCGTCGCGGAGCGGTGTTTTGAGGAAATACGTCATGACCAGCATCCCGGCAAGTGAAAGAAGGGCGATTATTGCAAAACGCAGCCACCGGCGGACGGGATGCAGAGCGGGATGCCGCTCGCCTCTGCGCAGCCTGAGACGCTTATAGGACGCCACGGCCTATCCTCCCCCCGTATATCGAAAGGCTCGAAGAAGCAGAGTGTTGGAGAAATTCCCCCATACATTCGCTAGAATGCCTGAAGAAAACCAAACTCTATCCTTCCAATGTCGTCGTCCGGAGTTAGACCGTCACTTAAATCAAGGTGATATGGTTGCAATGCATTCTTGGCATAGTCTATGCGCACCGGGCCGATGGGGGTGTTTATGCGAATCCCCCCGCCCGGTCCCCAGACCCACTCCTCGTTGGGTTCCGGTTTGGAGTCAGGGCCGCGGGTGCATAATCCAATATCGACGAAAAAGGCAAAGCCTATAAGGTTCCAAAGCATGTAAGGCGTGCGGATCTCGATATTGTTTAAAAGCATGAGCGTACCGTAACGCTCCACAAGTTCGTAATATAATGTGTCAACCTGTCCGGTTTCTTCATCTGTTACTATCTCTGTTTTTTCTAAAATACGAGTATCCGGTCCAAGGTATTTGTCCCAGACTGCGCGAACGGTTCCAGTACCGCCAAGGGTGAATTTTTCCTCCAGGGAGATGTCTTCATAACCCATCCCGGAGTGAGGCAGGATTATTCCGCCGCGCAATCTCCAGGCCAATACAGATTGAAAGGGTAGTTCGAGGTAGTTGCGTATCTCGGCAGATGCCCGAATGAAATGGTTGGCTCCGCCGAAAGGCTTGCCCGCCCAGTCAAAGTAGGGGAAGAAGAATACGCCGCTCTTGGGGTTAAAGAAATCGTCGCGGCTGTCGTAGATGAGTGATGCGCGCAGAAAGTTTGTCTGCAACTCGGGTAATGAGTCGTTTGGGGTCTGGAAGCCTCGCTTCATCTGCGCAGAAATGCCGACCCTGAGTTTATCGGAAAAATCCCTCTCGAATCCTGCCTCGCCTCCCAGGGTATGGGTGATAAAGACGGTTGCCGAATCCTGTCTGCGGCTGTGCTTCCAGTAGGGGGAAAGTGAAAGCGTCAATCCCCAGGGCAGAAAGTTGGGGTAGCGGTTCCTTATCTCAAAGCCGGTTTCATAGTCTCCGCTAAAGGTTGGAGTTATTGTCGCTTCCGCGGACAGGGTTACTCCCCGGTAAAACAGATTGAGGTGTTCCCAGCCCAGGGACAGGAATAATCTGTCCGGGGTTATTGCCTTAAGTATTCTTGTAAATGGGGAGTCGCCGCTGACGTAGGCCGCCCTGTCTTCGGTATTGCCGGTCTGGATGCCGCCGCCAAGGAGAACGGCATGGGGTTTTGCATAAGTCAGTTGGAAATCCAAATCCAGGGAATCCTCGCGCCCCGACGCGACGCTGAGTAAATCCATCCTGACGCGCGAGAACAGAGAGGTTGAGTAGAGAAGACGATTGGCGCGATCGAGTCTTTTGGCCGAGTAGCGTTCCCCCGCCTTCAATCTGGTTGTGCGCAGCAGAAAAGCCGGGTTCACCTGGCTCGGATTGACCCCGCTGAAGGCGATGCTCGATATCCAGGCGCGTTTTCCCGGCACTACGCTGAGAGTCAGTTCCACCTGGGTTCCCCGGGTCGTGGTGTCGGCACTAACCACCACGTAGGGGTAGCCTCGGTCTTTGTAATAGCGCCTGGCGATGCGTTCGGTTTCCTGCCGGGCTAACAGGGTGAAGGGTGATTTTTTCTTCAGGGGGATCTTTCCCAGTATGGCGTTCTCGTCGCTTGCCGAGGCGCCGATGATACGCACGCTTTTGATTTTCAGTCTGGGGCCTTCCTGCAGGCGGTAGACGAGTTTTCGTCTGTTGCGGTCATAGCGCGGTTTGACCTCGGCCCAGGGGAACCCCTGGTTTTTATAGAATCTAATTATCTCGGCGGAGTCTGAAGCCACCATGGATGGATTGTACAGTGTCTTGCGGGTGGTATAGAGTACGTTGCCGAGGCGGGAGCCTGAGACGCGGCGGTTTCCCCTGAAGCGGATGCGGTTTACGGTGGGTCCTTTGCCTTCCCTTATCTCAAAGTACAGTCTCCTTGGCCACAGCCGGCTGTACTCGGTGCTTACCCTGGTTCTCTCAAACCCCTTGCTTTTATAGAAGGCAACCAGCGAGCGGGCATCGGTCTGTGCACTCTGCGCGGAATACACCTCACCCGGAGCAAGGGTAATTACGCTGCGGAGCGTGTAATCTTTGAAGCTACGGTTGTCCTCAAAGCTTATGCTCTTGATCCGGCTTTCTTGTGCCCCCAGAATAGCGAGGCACGCAAGCAGCCTAAAGCATGAGATGACCATTTTTCATGATCTCGCGGCCGTCCGCTACCACAGTGGGTCGCAGTATCATGCCGTCGAGGTGCACGTTAACCTTGACATTGCCGCCAAAGGTGGAGTTGTCGCCGAACGCGAGATGAACGGTGCCCATTACCTTTTCATCCTCCAGCACGTTGCCGGTTATGCGTGCCCTGTCGTTAGTGCCGATGCCCAGCTCCGCCAGGTTGCGTCCTTTGGGGCCGACAGCGTCAAGCATTTTGCGAAGTTTGCCACGGTCGCCCTTGATTTTCTTGGCAACCCCTTTCTCGATTTCAATCACTACAGGCTCGGGCAACATCCCGATACCTGAAAAACTGGCATCGAATACCGCTATACCCGAACTCTTAGTCTCCAGCGGCGCGGCGTATACCTCGCCTGCAGGCAGGTTAGAAAAGGCGCCGGGTTTAGTGAGAACGCCGGTGTCCAGCCTGAATTCTCTGTCTTCGAGCACTATCTCCACGTCGGTTCCCTTTTTTGTGGTGATGCGCACCCGCTTTGCGCCCCTGAGCAGTCTGGCCAGCTTTTGGGTACGGCGTTTGATTTCGGAGTAATCGCCGCCCATGGTGCGGGCAATCATGTCCTCGGTAACGTCGGGCAGGGTCGCTCCCCTAGCTCCCTTGAGCACTGCCCTGCGCCGCGCCTGGGTGTGGGTCATGGATTTTGATGCGGGTATAAGGAACACGTCGGCGGTTTTCAGCAGATCGGCCACGTAGCGGGGCGGCTCCTCGCCGTGCTGAGAGCGCGGCGGAATCTCGCACAACGTTGCATCGGCTCCCAGAGCAAGCAAGGCGTCGAATAAATCGGCTCCGATAGCTCTTTTCGGTTTATCGCAAATAACTATAGCCCGCTCTCCTCTCCTGACACTAAGACAACCGTTAATTATGGTCTGTATACCCTTCTGGTAGCGGGTCATTAAATCCTCCTTGAAAATTCGTTCATATTACGGCCTAGAAGCTTGTTCGAAAACACAGGATTTCCCCTTTTCTTTCGGACAAATTGAACCACAGAGAACACAAAGAACACAAAGAACACGGAGAAAAACAAGAATCTTGGTAAGATGCGCATTTACGGAACTTGTCAACGCAGTTCTTACGTCTTCCTTTGATATTGTTCCATTCAAATCTGCGTCACCGAAGGAAAACGACCGAAGGGAGTTTTAATCTGTGTAATCTGTACCCTATGGGCGCACAGCACCCAAGGGGCAGACCCTGGTTTATTCGACATTCTCGGACAGCCTCCTGGTTCTTACTTCGTTTACAACAATTTCTCAAGCGTCCGGCGGACGGCATTGGGGTCGGCCTTGCCCCGCATTTGGCTCATGCACTGTCCCACCAGAAAGCCTATCACACCTGTCTTTCCCTTCCTGTACTTTTGACAAACGTCCGGGTTCTGGGCCAGTACCTTCTTTGCCGCCTCCTGCAGCAGACCTTCGTCGGACACCGCACCCAAATCCATCTCCTCCATCAACTCACGGGCACCCTTGCCTTGCCCGGCCATGGCAGCCAGCAATTCCTTGGCCCCGGGACGGGTGAGCTTGCCGTCTCTCAGTAATCCGATGAGTGTCGTCATTTCCTTGACCGGAACCTTGAACTGTGACAGCGTTTCCTTGCGTTCGGCCATGACGCCCCTCGCCTCATTGAGAAGCCAAGTACTAGCCTCTTTTATGGAGACTTCCTTATTGAGTAATTGCATGAAATAACGTTCCCATTCCGGTTCCGTAACTAATATCTCAACATACTGTTTCTTTAAGCCCTTATCAAGCCATTCTTTGCGTTTCTCTGCAGGTAATATGAATCGGTGAGACCCGGTAACGGTTGTACCTTGACTGACTGTAACACTAGCTCTTGTGAACCCCTTTTTGATTTCCTCGATTTCAGTCTCTTTCACAATCAACGGGGGAAGGTCAGGCTCAGGGAAATAGCGATAGTCGGCAGAGGTTTCCTTGACCCGCATCGGCCTCAACTCCCTGGCTTTCTCGTCCCACAGGTAGGTGGTCTGCACAATCTCTCTACCCTGCTCCAACCACGCTATCTGATCGGCCATTGCCCGTTCGATTCCCTCCCTGACCGCCTTGAAGCTGTTCAGATTCTTAATCTCAGAGCGTACTCCCAACTCCTTTTGCCCCACGGGTCGAACACTGATATTCGGCTCGCACCGGAAATGTCCGCGTTCCATCTCCGCATCGGAAACACCCAGCGCCTTCAGTATCAATCTTAGCTCTTTGAGATAGGCGTCGGCTTCCTCCACGCTGCGAATATCCGGTTCCGAGACAATCTCGGCCAGGGGCACCCCGCACCGGTTGAAATCCACCAGCGTCTCTTTGGAACCGTGGGTGAGCTTGCCCGCGTCTTCCTCCAGGTGAACCCTGCGAATCCTTATCTTCTTTCCCAGCCCGGGAAGTTCCAGTTCTCCATGTTCGGCCAGGGGGTAGTCGTACTGGGTTATCTGGTAGCCCTTGGGCAGGTCGGGCGAGAAGTAGTGCTTGCGCGCCCAGCGCGACTCAAGGTTTACCTCGCATCCCAATGCCAATGCGGCCTTTATCCCTAAGGTTATCGCGGCATCGTTGGTCTGAGGCAGCACCCCGGGCAATCCAAGACAAATCGGGCACACTCTGGTGTTCGGTTCGGCATCTGTATCCACCGCGCACCGGCAGAACATCTTTGAGCGGGTGGCCAACTGGGTATGCACCTCGATGCCGATGACTACTTCGTAGCTGGTATCGTGTTCAGATTTGCTCGACGGCATGGGCGAACTCCAGAAGTTGCGAATCTTTCCAACGGGGTGCGGTAAGCTGAATGCCTGCCGGAAGCCCGTCAACGGTGTCCTTAGCAGGAATGGATATGCAGGGAAGCGCAGCCAGCGCGGCAGGAGCGGTGAATACGTCCGATAGATACATTGCCAGTGGATCGTTAGTCCGCTCTCCCAACTTGAATGCGGTGGTGGGCGCGGTGGGCGAGAGCAGAAAGTCGGCTTTCTCGAACGCCGCCTCGTACTGGGTTGCCAGCGCCGCACGGTAGCGCAATGCCGTATTGTAATACGCGTCTATGTAGCCCTCGGATAATCCAAACGTGCCTATCAGTATCCTTCGTTTCACTTCGTCCCCAAAACCCTGACCCCTCGAGGTAAAGTAGGTATCCTTCAGCCCCAGCTTTTCTACCCTTCTACCGTAGCGGATGCCGTCGTAGCGTGCCAGGTTCGAGGATACCTCGGACATGGCTAAAAGATGATAAGCGGCAACCGAAAGACGAACCAGGGGAAGGCTGACTTCCACCAACTCAATGCCTGCGTCGGCGAACGGCCGCATCACCGCGTCGGCAATCCGCCTGTCCTGTAAGTCTGTAAAACACTCCTTCATTACACCAACTTTCGTTCCCCTGGGTATCTGGCCGGTTAAATCCATCTCCTCGGGCTCTTGTGGATAGGTGGTGGAATCATCAGGGTCGGGTCCGGCTATAACCGAGTACAGGATGGCGGCGTCCTCCACCGTTTGGGTTATCGGGCCTACCTGATCGAGGCTGGAGGCGAACGCCACCAGTCCGTAGCGGGAAATTCTCCCGTAGCTTGGTCTGAACCCCACCAGTCCGCAGAACGCTGCAGGCTGGCGTACCGAACCCCCGGTATCAGAACCCAGGGCGGCCACCGCGCCCCCGTAAGCCACTGCGGCAGCCGAGCCGCCTGAGGAACCACCTGGAACCCTTTCCATATCCAATGGATTTTTAACCGGGCCGCAGGCCGAGGTCTCGCTGGACGCACCCATGGCGAACTCGTCCAGGTTGGTCTTACCCACGATGATTGCGCCTGCCGCCTTTAATCTCTTCACCACGGTGGCGTCATATGGAGACAGGAATCCGTTCAGTATCCGTGAAGCGCAGGTGCAGGGCCAGCCCCGCACGCAGATGTTGTCCTTGATGGCTATGGGGATGCCTGTCAAATCAGGTGTCTTACCTGCCGGATATTCGCCGGCGTCCGCTTCCTTTGCCTGCGCTGTCGCCTCATTCTGGTACAGATTGACGTAGGCGTTGACGTCGGACTCGTGCGTTTCTATATTCTTCCTGATTTCGGCAATCACCTCTACCGCTTTCGCATCTCCCTGGTCGAGGGCAAAGGCAAGTTCGGCTATGGTTGGCAGCCCGTTCATAATCACGCCAGCCAGGGCGGGATGTGAAACTGACCATCTTTCAGGTGTTCGGTCAGCTCTTCAACCTTGATGTCGCAGTCTCTTGATTCATCGGCAACACGTGGACACGGATAGGCAAGCGTCATCTCGCCTTCAAGCTGCAGTTTCTGTAAGTCTGCGAAATATGCGGTTATCTTCTCAAACTCGGCTCCGAGGCGTTCGCGTTCCGCTTCAGTCAACTCCATGCGCGCCAGCGAGGCGATCTTTACTATATCTTTCCCAATGGCCATAACGTAAGTTTAACTTAGTAAGCGCGTCAAGTCAAGGAAGGCATACCCGACGGGCGAGTATACCAACATTAAGGAGAAGCCATTCCGTGTCACGGGGCAGTTGACAACACGAATAATTCCAATAGACTTCCGTCTACTGAAGACATGAAAATATCCAGGCAGAATGGTGTTTGGGTGTTGGACGTGTTACTTAACGGAAGATGGACCAGGAGACAACCTGGAGCTTCTGTTCCCGATGCTCTTTTAAAACCTGGAGTTGTCGCACTACGAATAGCGGAAGAACTTTCAGAAGAGAAATCACCAAGAGAAGAGATAGGGTAACCTTGCAACCAATACTCGAAGTTTTCGGAAAACGGGAACTTAACTCTATCACAAAGAAAGAAATCTATCATTACCGACAGGAACGTAAGAAGATTCGATCTGCATCCTCTGTCAATAAAGAAATCTGCATGCTTAACTGTATCTTTAAGTACGGTATCGAAATTGGCAGCAGATTTGTAAAATTCCGCGTTGCGACTCTCTAAGTTACGTAGACGGTGTAGCTCAGATACGTAAGGTGCAGCGGACGCGAAGAGCCGCTGCTTACAATAAGGCGGTGTAGCTCAGTTGGTTAGAGCAGCGGACGCGAAGAGCCGCTGCTTACAATAAGGCGGTGTAGCTCAGTTGGTTAGAGCAGCGGAATCATAA
>JAUVJT010000210.1 GCA_030592225.1 Candidatus Stahliibacteriota bacterium
AAACGGCCGGTCAGGGCTGAACATATCGGCATGAGGATAGAGCTTGACCGTTTCACGACTGATGCCCAGCTTCTCGTTGAACCCTTTGGTCACGAACTTGCCGCCCAGAATGCCTATGGAACCGGTAACAGTGGTGGCGTCGGCATAAATCTTGTCCGCCGGAGCCGCGATGAAGTAGCCGCCCGATGCAGCCACGCCGGCCATGGAAACGATTACCGGTTTCTCACGGGCAAGCTCGGTAAGGGCGCGATTCATTATCTCAGACGCCAGGGCTGACCCGCCCCCGGAGTTGATGCGGAACACCACAGCCTTTACCTGCTTGTCGTCGGCAAGGTCGTTGAGTATCTCTGATATGGTGGTTGAACCCATCCGCTTGCCCCCAATAAGGGGGATGGGCAGAGGGTTGTTGCTGGACTTGCCGGTAACGATTGAGCCTTCGGCAACGACGATGGCCACCTTGCCCCGCTTGAGGAAATCGATCTGCTCTTCCTCCCCGATCCACGAACGGGGCACCTCATTCGGCTTCTTATTGAGCTTTGCCAGCTTGACGCGGTCAGCCTCCTCGCCGAACTCAAGTTTTACGATGCTGTCCAGATCGAGCGCCTGGCACAAGCTGTCCACCAGACCCAGGGCCACCGCGGTGTCACCGTCAAACAGAACGTAGGTGTTCATGATTCGCTCAAACTCGGCGCGAGGAATGCCCCGGTCGCGCTCAATCGCATCGAGCGCCTCGCCGTAAAGCGATGAAAGATACGCCTGGAGCTGTTCTTTGTCTTCATCCGAGGTCTCGACGAATTCTATCATCTCGTATGCCGATTTGTATTCACCGACACGATAGAAGTCAGGCTCGATACCCAGCTTGTCCAGGGTTCCCTTGATATGTGTGGTACGCACGTAGCCGGTGGCAAGGAATACGTTGCCGGTGGGAACCATGTAGATGCGGTCGGCCAGGGATGCAAGGTAGTAGGAACCGATGGAATAGCCCTCGGAGAAAGCCACTACCTTAAGGCCTTTCTCCTTGAGTTTAGCCAGTTCGGCTCGAATCTCCTCAACCTGGAACCAGGAAAAGCCTGCCCCGCGAAAATCAAGAAGGATACCCTTAACGTCCTTGTGCTCGCCTAAGTCGCGGAGTTCGGTAAGGAGGTCGTAGAAGGTCTTTGACTTGGAGGTGCCTAACGAGATGGCCCCGAACTTGAAGCCTGACGCCGCAGGTTCTTCGGCTCTGCCTTGCGGCACCCATTCGACCACCTTGGGTCCGGGCTTCTTGAACTTGATGCCGGGATAGCGCGGAAAGGAAAGGCCGAGATTAATACCAAGGACGTCGTCCGAGTTGTACGTTGCGCCCACTTTCACGTAGCTGAAAGCCAACTCCGCACCGCCTGCCCAGGCAAGCTCGCCTCCCCCATCCAGGGGTTGAGTGACCGACCCGGAGAGAAGTATGCCGGATATGGGTTCAACACCCAGACCGACCCGCAAATCTTCGAGGCCGTCGCGGTAAGATACATCGGAAAACACGGTTACCCGATCGGTAAATGGCCTGATCCCGAAACCTACCGTAGCTCCGAACGGATCTCCGGTTTCAAGCATCCCGCCAAGTGCCAGCCAGTTCCAGGGGTTGGCTTGCAGCCCGAATCGCCAGAACTTGCGCTCTCCCCAGTTATACGCGCCGCCTGCACGAAAATGCTTGCCCAGCGGAAGCGCCAGAGCAGTGGACCATATGCCCACTGAATCGCCGATCTGATAGCCGAACCCACTGGCGCCGGCTGCCAGGCCGAATCGCATCACAGGGGCAGCATCGAGCATATCAAATCCGCTCTGAAACTCCACGCTCTCGCCGTGCAGGGCGATACCTGCAGGATTGATCCAGAGCGCATCGGCACGTTCCACAAAGCTCACCGACGAGGAGCTGAAAAATCCCATCCCCGCCAGCAAAATCAACACTTGTGACATTATCCCTCCAAATGTTGGTTACGTTGTTTGTTCTCCAACTAAAAGACGCATCTGACGCAACGATGTTTCATAATCCTGATGCAACGGCAAGCGCGATAAAATCAATCATAAAAACCCAAACAGCGGACAGATAACTTTAGATTGCTCATCGTCTTGATAAATGACGAATCTAAACAACGGAGTTTAACACTTGACAAGAGGGTGTTTTTACCTATGATTATCTTATGAAGGAGGATATCATGATCATAAAGAGGATTGTCGTATTAGGCGTACTCGTAAGCTTAATCCTCCTCGGGTGTTCAGTGAACGAGCTCGGTGTAACCGAACCCGATTACTTCCCGCTCGATGAGGGTAACACCTGGGTATATGATGTCCATGGAGAAAAAGTATCTACTGAGTATACCATGGTATGTGAGATGTTCGAACTCGAACCCGGGGTATACGGATGGAACAGCTCCACACAGGTTGCCCGGCAAAACAACCCTGGTATTATGGCTACAAACGGTCCTGAAGGCACTGAACCCTTTGACGATACAGCACAATTGGTTGCAGACTCGGCATTATACGTACCCGAATGGGGATTGATTATTCCAATTGATGCTAAAGATTGCGAGCTTTACTCCGTAGAAACACCTGCCGGAACTTTCAATAACTGTATTCTCATTCAAGGAGAGGAAGTTTTCGAGGGCATCCGCTTCGATATTTGGCTGGCTCCTGGGGTCGGACCGGTACATTTGTCCAAAAGGTCAAACGGAATCATCACCAAGGAAATTCTTCTAAGAGAATTTCTGCCTGCCCGATAACCCGGAGCAACCCAAAAGGGTAATACTGCCTTTTCCCGGGACTACCATACTCAGGTTAGAAGAATGTCATCTTGGGATATTGAATTGCTCCTTCTCGGGTAATCACGTACGCCTGTCAGTAAACAGTTAACTCACCCATACACACTTGGAACTCATGAGTTGCATCCTGATAATAAAAAGCGCGCGCTTCACAACAAGAACACACCCGACAAACATGAAACGTGCTGCGGTAGATTACGTGAATGCCGCGAAGGGACACGTGCCGGGGTTTGACAAATAGAGATGATGTTGTTAGACTTCGCTTATGATCTGGATAGAAGAGCTTAAGAATCATATAGGTGAAGAAGCAACCCTGCGGGGATGGGTATATAATAAGAGGGATTCGGGCAAGGTTCGTTTCGTTTTGTTAAGGGACGGCACCGGCATCCTGCAATGCGTGTTTGCTGCCGCAGAAATAGATTCATCGACGTTTGAGTTAGCAGATAACGTCAACCAGGAAGCGCTGGTCGAAATTAAAGGTGTGCTGCGGGAGTTTGCTCGCGCGCCCGGCGGGGTCGAGCTTGGCGCAAAATCCATAACGTTACTCTCGGACTCGGTGGATTATCCCATAACCCCAAAGGAGCACGGCATAGATTTCCTTTTATCGAGAAGGCATCTGTGGCTGCGATCTTCGAGGCAGCATGCGTTGCTGAGGTGCCGGGACACCATGATCCGGGCGTTTCACAATTTCTTTGCCGAGCGCGGCTTTACATTGATTGATCCTCCCATGATAACCCCCACCTCGTGCGAAGGAGCGTCCGAGCTGTTTGAGATATCTTACTTTGACGATAAGGCCTACCTTTCCCAATCCGGACAGCTGTACATGGAACCCGCGGCAGCCGC
>JAUVJT010000218.1 GCA_030592225.1 Candidatus Stahliibacteriota bacterium
GGCCTGCACTAACTGCATGGCCTGCCAAGATTCTTGTCGGGGTGGAGGTCGTTATGGGCTACGTGTTCTTAGGTATGATTGTCGTTCTCATCGCCCGCAAGTTCGGGCGGTAATATCCACCCCCTCTTTTATTCTCCCCCGTCAAGGGGGAGATAATTAAGACACGCTGCCCCTACTTAATCTGCGTCAATCTGCGATTCGAAAGAGGACGACTGTAAGGAGTTCAAATCTGCGGATTATAGTCTCAGGCAAGCCCGACGAGGTAGACGCCGTAGGCAAGTACCTGGGAAAGGATGAGGTTCCCTTCCACGATGGTCTCAAACAAGACGTCGGAATGAACCCCGTTGCTGCGGGTCAGCCACAGGGTCACGAACGCGTAGGCCAGGTTGAAGATAAGAAAAAGTGCAAGGGGCGAGCACCATCCCATGATGAAAGAAACCACAAGACCTGCCCCGGCCGCAAAAAGCACCACGGCGCCCAGCCTGCGGGTTTTGCTCTCGCCTATGAGAACGGGAATGGTCTCACGCCCCACCATGCGGTCGCCCTGAACGTCCCGGATGCTGTAGACGAGTGACCGGGTAAAGGCCAGGCTAAAAACAAACAGCGCGGCTATGCCTGTGCCCGGGGTGAAAACCGAAGAGCTTGCCGGCACGATAAGAATTGCAATGACCGCGGTCCAGGCAAAGCCCAGAAACAGGTCTTTTGAACCCGGAATATCCATCATTCTGCGTGCGCCCAATCTGCGCTTACCGAAAATCTCCACACGGTAAACCAACCCCAGAAACGACATGGCGAAGATAAAAACAAACGGTATAGTACCAAGGAAGTAGGAAACCACCAGCGAGGAAGCCATACCAATAATCCCCAGGGTCAGCAGAAACCTGCGGTAGCGGGCATAGAAACCAACACGTGCGGGATATTTTATTTCGGTGCTGAATCGGTCGGTGAAATGATTCAATAGATGCATGCCGAAGATGTAGGCGGCGACGATCCACTGGTAGTAAAGCTCAGGCTCGATCCCCTGCAGGCGAGACGCAGCATAGAGCAGCTGGGCCGCGGCAAACGCAACGAGGATATTACTGCGAACGATGAACCGCCAGACGCTTGTCAGGAACGAGACGAACGATTGTCTCTCCTCGCCAATTTGTTCAAGTGCGTGAAGTACCCGGCGGATCATCCACGAGGGTGTAGAGGCTCCGGCGGCAACCCCAACCATGCTGAAGCGCCTTAACTCCTTGCGCGGCAGTTCCGCTTCGGTTTCTATGTGGAATGCGGGAATGCCTTGCTCGCGTGCGACCTCGGCCAAACGCCGGGTATTACCGCTGCCCCGCCCGCCGACCACCACCATGGCTTCAACCTGACCAGCCAGTTTTTTCACTTCTTTCTGACGTTCATCGGTGGCGCCGCAGATGGTCTCATACACTTCCGTGTCAGTACGAATCCTGCAGAGTTCTGCCTTGAGCTTCTCCCAGACGGCAAGGTTCTGCGTGGTCTGGGCGAGAAGGGTAATCTTCTGTTTTTTACCGATCCTGGTAAGCGCCCTGCGCAATCCTTTGAGATTATTGATTACGCTTGCCTTTTTGCCGGCGTGAGCCGCTATCCCCTGCACCTCGGAGTGGTCGCGATCCCCGAATATAATTACGTGACGGTCTTTGCCGGAGGCGCGTTCAGCCAGCTGCTGCACCCTTGCCACCTTGGGGCACGTGGCATCTATTATATTGAACCCTCGGGCGCGCAGCCGGGCTTTTACCGCAGGAGTCACCCCGTGGGAACGAATGACCACCGACGCCCCGGCTGGAATATCGGCAACCTTCTTTGCAATATTCACTCCCCTGATCTTAAGAATCTCCAGCACCTGCGGGTTGTGAATCAGCTCGCCCAGGGTGTAAAGATTGTCGCAATGAAACGCCTCGTCAAAGGTAAGATTAACCGCACGCCTGACCCCGTAGCAAAAGCCTGAGGTGCGTGCCAGTTTTATCTTCACGTTCCGGTTTCAGGTCCGGCAGAGTTACGTTCAGCTGCGATACTATCAAGATCAGCGTCGGTTATCGGTGTGGGGTAGGTACCGGAAAAACAGGCGGTGCAGAATTTCATATCCCTGCCCCCTGCAACCGCAGAGACCATATCCTGGTAGGATTGGTAAATCAACCTGTCTGCACCGATCAGACGTTCAATCTCCGCTTCGCTGTGCGCCTTGGCAATAAATTCATCACGGGTAGCCATGTCTATTCCATAGACGCAGGGAAAACGCAGTGGAGAGGCGTAGCTTGCGTAGTAAACCTCACTGGGCCCGGCCTGGCGCACCAGTTTTATAAGTTCAAGGGAGGTATTGCCGCGAACGATGCTGTCGTCAACGAGGAGTACCTTCTTACCCTTAAGCTCACTGGATACGGGGTTGAATTTCTGGCGGACAGAAGAACGACGGGCGGTTTGCGAAGGCATAATGAAGGTTCGCTGGATGTAGCGATTGCGGATAAGACCTTCAGAAAGAGGCCAGCCCGTTGCCTGGGATAATGCCACAGCCGCCGGTCTTGCCGTATCTGGAACCGACACCACCACGTCGGGACGTATTTTTCGGGCTTTGCATTGCTGTGCCAGGAAAGTTCCCAGACGCCTGCGCGCCTCGAGCACTCCGATACCGTCAATTACCGAGTCCGGCCTGGCAAAGTACACCCACTCAAAAATGCAGGGCTGATGATCGGATTCGGCCAGCTGCCTGCGAGTTATGGTTCCGTCGGATGCCACGTGCACCGCCTCGCCCGGAGCCACGTCGCCGGCGTGTTCAAAACCCAGAAAATCAAAGGTCACCGTCTCGGAGGCAAATGCGGTGATGCCGTTGCGCCGGCCCATTGCCAGTGGACGTATTCCCATGGGGTCCCTGAAGGCAAGCATGCTTGAATCTCCCAGCATGGCTATCACCGAGTAGGCGCCGTGAATCCTCGCAAACACGCCGGCCACCGCGTCAAACAAATCACCCGCACTCAAATCACTTGAGTTCTTATGCCCCAGTTCGTCGGCAAACACGTTGAGTATGGCCTCAACATCGCTGGTCGAATTGAGCTTGCGGCGATGCTGGAGTTCCAACTCGTTCTTGAGGGAGGAGAAATTGACCACATTCCCGTTGTGAACCATGGCCACCCCGTAAGGGTAGTTTACGTAAAAGGGCTGGGCGTCCTCGGATGATCCGCGGCCGATGGTGGGGTAGCGCGTTTGACCTATACCCACTCGACCTTTGAGTCGATCGAGATTTTTGATGTTGAAGATGTTCTGCACCAGACCGATGCCTTTCTTAAGATGCAGAATCCCCTGGTAAGTGGCGATTCCTGCGGCGTCTTGTCCGCGATGTTGGAGAGTA
>JAUVJT010000004.1 GCA_030592225.1 Candidatus Stahliibacteriota bacterium
CGTGGGTACGGGCCTGCTTATGCTCCTCACCCGGTGGAAGCGTGCCAGGCAGCACTCGTTGGGGCTTTCCGACGCCCTTATCATAGGCATAGCCCAGGCCGCGGCCATTCTTCCCGGGCTTTCCCGCTCAGGACTGACCATCGGCACCGGCCTTCTTCTCGGCCTTGAAGAAGAAGAGGCGTTCGAGTTCAGCTTTCTGCTTTCCATCCCGGCTGTCGCAGCGGCTAATCTCCTCGAACTCAAGGACATAGTCTCCATAGGTTCGCCCCTGGTACTCATTGTTGGTTTTGGGGCCAGCTTTGGTGTGGGACTTGCAGCGCTGTGGCTTTTGCGCAAGCTGGTTATGTCCCAAAAGTTTTGGCTTTTCAGCTTTTACTGTTTTGCGGTGGGCGTGGTAAGTTTGATTTTCCTCCTTACCCGCGGTTAGACCGTGTCGCTCCTCAACAAGGCCGAAGATGCCTTAAAGCAAGAATGCCCCATAGAAAAAGGCGCGGGCATCCTGGTTGCCTGCTCAGGCGGTGCGGACTCGGTGGCTCTGCTGCACTTTCTGCACTCTAATCAAAAAAAACTCGGCATCGGAAAACTTGGTGTCTATCATCTCAATCACGGGCTTCGCGGGGCTGAATCGGATGCAGATGAGAGGTTCGCGGCTGAATTGGCAGAAACTTTCGGTATCGATTTTCATCCTGATTGTGCCGACGTCGCGGCGTACGCCGCCCGGAACGGCATCTCACTGGAGATGGCTGGCCGCAAGTTGCGCTATGCAGGACTCGAACGATTACTCAAATCCAGTAACTACGGGTATGCAGGGCTTGGGCATACCGCTTCGGACAACGCGGAGTGGATTATCCTGTCCCTGTTGCGGGGCAGGGCGGAGCCTGCGCTTTGGGGCATTCCTGCACGCCGAGAGCACTACGTTCGACCTCTTATCCGCTGCACGCGTGAGGAGGTTCTCACCTACCTTGCCGAACACAAACTCTCCTTTCGTGAAGATTCGAGCAACGCCTGCCTGTCATTTGACCGCAACCGGGTGCGCCATCGCATAATTCCCCTGCTCAGGGAACTTAACCCTTCGTTTGAGCAGACCCTTTCCCGCACCCTGTGGCTTGGCGATATCTGCAAGTCTGCCCTCGATGTCGAGGCGGCCAACCTTCTGCGCCGTATCAGCGTCAATAAGGGTAAGGTGCGTGAGCTTGACACTTCAGGGCTTTCAGACTATAATCCGGCTACGCAACTTCGCGTTCTAAGGTTGTTTGCGCCCTGGTTGGGAGCTGGTGATTTGTTGCGCCTTATGCCTCTTGGTCCTGCCAAAGGAACGCGTGAGATAGCGCGCAGCGGAGGCAAAAAGCTTTCTGTATCGTATGGTCTGCTGGTGTGTGAAGAGTGCGACGATCAACCGGTGTGGGAGTCTTTCGAGCTTGCGGAGGGGAATGACGTGTTTCTGCCAGGGTTGGGATGGCGCGTTTGCGTTCATAAAGGCGACGTGGAGGAACATTCTTCCCTGCAAGAACTTCTGCTTCGCAGCGATGCGGCTTATTTTGACGCGAGCGTCATAGCACCGCCGTTTATCGTTAGAGCGTGGCGCGAGGGAGACAGGATGATTCCGTTTGGCAGGCATAGTGAAGTTAAGCTCAAACGGATATTTATAGACAGGAAAGTGCCGCGCGAGGTGCGCAGGCGCTGGCCCTTGGTATGCAAGGGCGCGGAGATTTTATGGATCGCAGGACTCCTGCGGAGCGCTGCGGCCCCGGTAACTGATTCGACACGTAAGTTAACGATATTGAGCGTTTTGAGAGGTGAAAATGACAAATAGACCGCCTCAGGCGGGTTCAAGCAGACTTCGCACCATCATCGTTTGGAGCGTGATAGGGTTGATAATCGTAGTTGGGTACTACCTTTTGGTTTTTCGCCCGCAGCAGACCCCTGAGATTCCTTACAGTGAGTTCAGGCAAAGACTACAGAAACTCGCTGCAGTAACCCTGGCCGAACGTCAGGTGACCGGTGAATTCCTTGCCGAGGAAACCGTGCAGACCGTCAGGGGTGAGAATATCTCAACCAGGCGATTCAAGGTGCTGATGCCGTTTGACGACCAACCGTTAATAGAAGAGCTTCTTGCTCTTGGCGTCAAGGTCAACTCCCAGAATCGTGTTCAGTGGATTAACGTTCTGCTGTCAATTATCCCCTGGGTGCTTATTATCGGATTCTGGTTCATGATCATGCGTCAGTCCCAATCCGGTGCGTCCAAGGCGTTTCAGTTCGGTAAGAGCAAGGTTCGCATCTCCACCGAGACGCGTCCGGACGTTACCTTTGACGACGTGGCCGGGATTGAGGAAGCCAAGGAGGAGTTGAAGGAGATAATAGATTTCCTGCGTTCCCCGCGCAAGTTCTCCAGGCTTGGAGGGCGCATACCCAAGGGGGTTCTGCTCGTAGGCCCGCCGGGCACGGGTAAGACGCTTCTTGCTCGCGCGGTGGCAGGCGAGGCGAGCGTTCCTTTTCTTTCCATCTCCGGGTCCGATTTTGTTGAACTCTTCGTGGGCGTGGGCGCCTCCCGGGTGCGCGACCTGTTTGAACAGGGTAAGCGTCATGCACCCTGTATTATTTTCATAGACGAGATGGACGCGGTGGGTCGTCAGCGCGGGGCAGGCCTGGGCGGCGGTCACGACGAGCGGGAACAAACCCTTAACCAGCTTTTGGTGGAAATGGATGGGTTCGAGACCTCCTCAGGCATCATCCTTATGGCTGCCACCAACCGGCCCGACATCCTCGATCCCGCTCTTCTGCGGCCCGGTCGGTTCGACCGCAAGGTGGTTCTGGATGAACCCGATGTCCGGGGTCGTGAAGGAATACTCAAAATCAAGGTTCGCAATATTCCTCTTGCCGACGACGTTGACCTGTCGGTTCTGGCGCGGGGCACTCCCGGTTTCACCGGCGCCGATCTTGAGAACATGGTGAATGAGGCCGCGCTCCTTGCCGCGCGCCGCAATCGCGACAATGTGCTCGCTCAGGATTTTGAGGACGCGAAGGACAAGGTGCTCATGGGAACGGAGCGCCGCAGTCTTCTTTTGTCCGCAGAAGAAAAGCGCAGAACCGCTTTCCATGAAGCCGGGCATACCATGGTTTCGCGCCTTATTCCGGGCATGGATCCCATTCACAAGGTTACCATAATCCCGCGCGGCATGGCTCTGGGGATTACCCAGGCTTTGCCCATAGACGAGCGCAAGATATATTCCAAACAGTTCTGTGAGAATCAAATAGCCTACATGCTGGGTGGAAGAGCCGCCGAGGAAAATGTCTTCGGCGATCTCTCAACCGGCGCCGCCAACGATTTGGAGAAGTCCACTATTCTTGCCCGAAAGATGGCGTGCGAGTGGGGAATGAGCAAGAAACTGGGTCCCCTGACCTTTGGCAAGGCCGAGGCCGAGATTTTCCTGGGGCGCGAGATGGGTATGCACCGGACTTACAGCGAAAAAACAGCCCAGCTCATAGACTCCGAGATCAGGGAGATAGTTGATGGTCAGCACAAGCGAGCCCTGGGAATTGTCAAGCGCAATATCAAAAAACTGCATGCGCTTGCCGATGCGTTGATAAAACTGGAAACGCTCAATGCGCAGCAGGTTGATGAGATACTGGGGCTTGCCAAGAAAACGAGCAAGAAAGCCCCTTCTGCAAAGCCTGCTAAAACCAGGAAAGCACCGGCCACATCCGCAACCTCAAAGAAGAAGTCCTCGGCAATTAAAACCAAGGCTGGAAGTGGACGAGGCAAGAGTTAAGAAAGCGGTCCGGGAAATCCTGGAGGCGATAGGTGAAGACCCCAAAAGGGCAGGGCTTGCCGATACCCCTGGTGCGGTGGCCAGGATGCTGCCCGAGATATTTGCAGGCCTGGGACACGATCCAAGGCAAGTGCTGAAGGCATACATCGCGCCGAACCAGGACGAGATGATTCTGGTAAAGGACATACCCTTCTACTCCCTGTGCGAGCATCATCTGCTGCCTTTCTTCGGTAAGATTCACCTGGCCTATAT
Organism: Candidatus Stahliibacteriota bacterium; assembly: GCA_030592225.1. Lineage (GTDB taxonomy): Bacteria > Hydrothermota > Tepidihabitantia > B3-TA06 > B3-TA06 > B3-TA06. Next base: position 4,023 of record JAUVJT010000004.1, read on the forward strand.
ACCTCGAGATAACCGCATCACCGGGTTCGGGGACATAGTGCGTTTCGTTGATATTCTCAGCAAGCGGCCCCAGATACAGGAGCGCCTGACCACCGAGATTGCCGATATCTTCAGTAAGGTACTGCACCCTCTCGGGGTAATGGTGGTAATAGAGGCCGAGCATCTTTGCGTGACCATGCGCGGGGTCAAGAAACCGGGCACTCTCACGTACACATCCGCCATGCGGGGAGCTTTGCGCAGGGCAGAGACCCGTGCCGAGGCGCTTTCGCTTATGAAGGGGCTGCGTTTGTGATGCTGCGAGTATTGGTTGCCTCGCCCGTCGAATGCGAGGAGGAACTGCGCAGGATTGAGGTAGATGAGGCCAGTATACCCATCTTTGCCGATAAGCGCGATTCGTTTCTGCTCAAGATCACCGATCTCAGCACCCCGGCGGCCAACATCATCAAGCAAACCGCGCTCTCATTCGGTGCGGACGCGGCAGTTCATCGTGAAGTCATCACCGGCCGCATTAAACGCTCCGATGCAATATACATGGGCACCCGACGTCAGCTCAGGCGCGTGGCCTTGGCTTTGTCGGGTCAGCCTTTTGGACTTGCAGCGCTGGAAGAGCAGACCTCAGCGCTCCTCGATCATCTCGACAATCCCCCCAAAGCCATCGAGTTAACGGCAGGGAACCTGACATTGGCTCGTCCGCTTATCATGGGGGCGCTCAACGTGACTCCGGATTCATTCTCCGACGGCGGAGAGTTCTTCGCGCCTGACGATGCGTGCAAGCGCATCGATGAGATGTGCGAGGAAGGCGCAGACATCGTAGACGTCGGCGCTGAATCGAGCAGACCCGGGTCTGACCCGGTTTCTGTAGCCGAACAACTAAAGCGTCTCGCTTGTGTCCTCAAGCACCTTGAGAAATGCCGGATTATCTGGTCTGTAGACGCCACTGTCCCGGACGTTGTCCGAGCGGCACTCGATAAGGGCGCTTCGATTATAAACGACGTTTCTGCGGGAACGGACCCGTCGCTATGGCAGTTAGCCGGGGAGTACTCCGCAGCCTACGTCCTCATGCACAGTCAGGGAACGCCCAAGGTGATGCAAGCCGATCCCCATTACGATGATTTCAACGCCGAACTGTTTGCGTTCTTCCACGACAGACTTAAGGACATAGAAGCTTCAGGATTTTCGCGAAATCGCGTAATCCTCGACCCCGGGATAGGATTCGGCAAACGGCTTTCAGACAACACCGCTGCCATACGCAGACTTGCCGAACTCAAATCATTCGGCCTGCCCATACTCCTGGGCGCTTCCCGCAAATCTTTCCTGGGCGAACTCCTGGGGGCAGAAGTAACCCATCGTCTTGAGGGTTCCATAGCATCCGCAGTGCTGGGGTATTACAACGGGGCCTCGATTTTGCGGGTGCACGACGTGGCTGCAACCCGCAAGGCGCTGGATGCAGCCCGAGGCATCCGCTCGGCAAATGGGGGATGCTCATAATGGATATTCTCAAACCCACGTTCATAGATTTCATAGATGTGGGAGTGGTGGCAATAATCGTTTACATGTTCCTGGCATTCATCAAAGGTACGCGGGCGCTTCAGATACTCATCGGTCTGGTTCTTATCTTCCTGTTCTCCCTCGTTGCTCGCATCTTCAATCTTAGCGCCTTATCTCTCATCCTGGATTCGCTCATGGCCATCTGGATCATCGCGTTCGTCATCCTGTTCCAGCCGGAGATACGCAACGCCCTTGCCCGGATGGGCCGTTACAGGCTGCTTCGCTTCCTGGTGCGTTCGGTGGAGCAATTGGCCGTCTCCGAGATCATCAAGGCGCTGGAGGAGATGCGCAAGCGCAAGATAGGCGCGCTGATTATATTTGAACGGGACATAGACCTGGGCGAGTATGAACAGACGGGTACACGGCTGGACGCCAGGGTTTCGGCAGCACTCATTGTATCTATCTTCACGCCTCCTTCACCCCTGCACGACGGCGCCTGTATCGTACGCAGCGACAAGGTCACCGCAGCGGCATGTATTTTGCCGGTGAGTAAGGACCCCTGGGTTGAGGATTATTACGGGATGCGGCACCGCGCCGCTTTGGGGATATGCTCCGTTACCGACGCCGTATCGGTGGTGGTGAGCGAGGAAACCGGGGGGGTAAGTGTTGGAATAGATGGAAAGCTTTATGCAAATCTGGAAATGAAGGAATTAACAACCTACCTTGAGAAGGTTTACGCCAAGGAGGAAAAATGAACCAACGCCGTATAGACTGGCTTGCGGCCGGCATTATTTTCGTTACAGCTATGGTAGTTTATCTCTTAACCGTTTCGCCGACGGTGGCATTCTGGGACGTGGGCGAGTTTATCGCCTGTTCGGTAAATCTGGGCGTGCCCCACCCCCCGGGGACGCCCCTTTACGTGCTTATCGGACGCATCTTTGCGCTTCTTCCCATATCTGCGGAGACAGCGTTCCGGATCAACTTCATAAGCGTGCTGACCGCAGCGCTTTCGGCTGCAATGGTGGTGCTCATAACCAGCCGCGTCACCCGTTCGTTCAAAAAGAGCGACGTTGCCGGGAAAATGAAGTGGGTGCCCACCGCAGTCGGCGTTGTGGGCGCGCTGTTCACCATGGTTGCCTTCTCGGTGTGGGAGAACGCGCTTGAGGCCGAAGTCTACGCGCCTTCGGCGTTTATCGGGTTGCTTATCGTTTACCTTGCCATCGTATGGCGTGAGCGTACCGAGCATGCAAAGGAAAAATCGCCGACTTCCGTCAAGATTCCCAAGGCCGATAATCGTCTCATGCTTCTGGTCTTCTATATCATCATGCTTGCCGCCGGTATCCACCTCACTCCGGTGATGATGCTCTTTGCTCTTATCCCGTTCATAATGATGGTTAATCATAGACTGCTGCCCACCTTTTTCTTTGGTGTCTTTGGTCTTTCCTTTATGCTGTTTGAACCGGGCTGGCCTCAAATTGCAGTCATATCGTTATTCGTTGTTTACTTCTTTGTTCAGGCCGCAGGGTCGAGAAAAGGTTACGGGCCGGCGTTCGTATTCCTTGGAGCTTACGGGCTGCTTATTGCGCTGGTGGCATTAACGACCGGTCCGGTTGTTGTCATAGTCGGCGCCCTGGCGCTTGTGGCGGCATTCTTCTACGCAGGCAAGAAATACGACGTGGACCTCAAGTTCTTTCTCCTGGGCGCACTGCTGTTGCTCGTCGCCGCGTCGGTGCAGTTCTATCTCATGGTTCGCGCGGCACATCATCCTTCAATCAACATGGTTAACCCCTCCAGCTGGGATCGCTTCCTCTCCGTTCTTCGCCGCGAGCAGTACGGGCGGGCAACGGTACAGAACCAGATATGGCCCCGCAAGACGGTGGTTCACCCCGATACCGGTCAGCCTACGGGCGTGAGCGTTATAGCCGGTATCTTTTGGCAGGTGGTTTTTTACTTCAAGTATTTCTTCTGGCAGTGGGGATTGCAGAATCTGGCCGGGAAATCCGTATTCACGGTCATCACACGCACCCTTCTTGCCGCCGTTCCAATCATCCTCGGCGTCTTCGGCCTTTACTCGCTGGCCAAGCGCGACCGCAAGTTGTTCTGGCTGCTTTTGACCGCGTTCCTCGTTTCCTCCTTCGGCCTGGTTGTCTATCTGAACATGCGTTTTGGACACACCGGCCCGTTGCCCGGCGGGATGACCGGTTTGCCCCAGGAGGTGCGTGAACGAGATTACTTCTTTACCTTCAGTTACGTGTTCTGGGGATTGTTTACCGGTTTCGGCCTTTTTGAAATCATCGCATCGCTCAAGGAGAGTTTGCGAAAAATTGCAGCCTCGCGTATCGTGGGGATTGCAGCCTGTTCCGTGGCGGCCGTACTCACCGTAGTTATCGGATTCATAAATCTTCCCCTGGTTTCGAGGCGCAACGATTGGATACCGCTGGAGTACGGGTTCAATCTGCTTGCCTCGTGCGAGGAGCCGTCGGTCATTCTCACCAACGGTGATAACGACACCTTCCCCTTGTGGTTCGTTCAGGAGGTTCGCTCCACCCGCTACGAAAACAACGAGAAGCCTTATAAAGCCGGGGTTATCAACGCCAATCTCTCATTGCTCAATACCCCATGGTACATTGAGAAAATCAAACGTAAGGGCGCCCCGGTATCGTTCGTCTACGAATCCAAGGGTGAAGCGGTAACACTGCAGCGAAAGAGTGTAGCCGGAGGAGGAGAAGTCTGGGAAGGCTACGTGGCCCACCCGCCTATCAAGAAACGCGGATTCGAAGCTGTCATGGGCGGCCAGACGATTAAGGTCGACAGAAAGGGCAAGCTCCGTGATGTCAATCGCAAAGTGATAGGAAGAATCGAGCTCAACACCGGCAAGGTTACATTAAATCAACCCCCAGCAAATATCCAGAACGATAAAGCTCTTATCACCGCAAGCTACGATTCCGGCGAGATTGAGAACCTGCCTTCGCACGTTTTTATCAGCCGAACCGAGGTTGTTATGCTTGCAGACATTATAATAAGGGATATGCTGGCCACCAACGCGGGCAAGGTTTACGCCGACTCCGAGAAGGTCGCCATCTCCGGATTCTCGACCAAGATTCCCATTGACTACCTGTTGCCTATGGATGTTTTTGCCCAGCGTGTTCTTGATAACTACAAGGAAACAATAATGCCCGTGTACTTTTCCACCACGGTTTCACCCAGCCGGGTACAGAGCTACGCCCCTTACCTTATTCAGGAAGCTCTGGCGTATCGTTTCCGCAAGGCTCCACAGAAAGATCTGGAGCGCAGGCATCCTGCGATTAACCTGCGGCGTTCTTACGAGATATTCACCGAAGAAATTAAGCTGGAGTCAATCCTCGATTCACGGGTGCGCCGCGACAATCAGATGCGGGGGCTTTTTATCAACTACGGAATCGCGATGCAGGAGATAGCCGAACAACTGGTTGGAATAGGTCAACCCAAGAGGGCTTACGATTTCGTCAAAGTAGTTGATTCCTTCGACGTGGAACCGGACGTGCGCCGGATATTCCTCATGAACCTTTACGTGTTTGCCCGGCAGGCCGGCGCTGATGCAGACGCGGATCGCTACTACAAGGAGCTGGAGTCGGAAGGCTGGCTCGACACCGAGTTTCACGTACGTCAGGGCATGACTTACGCGCGTGCCGGGGATACGGCGCTTGCCGAGGAAGAACTCAAGCGCGCATATGCCATGGCCAGCAGTGAAAACCCGCAGGGCTTCCTGAGTCTTTTCATGTTCTATATGGAGGTAACGAAGAGCCCGGCCAGGGCGAGAGAGCTGGTACAGGACTGGGAGGTTCGTTTCCCCGGCCATGAGCTTAGCTTCCGCCTGTATCTGGATTATCTTGAAGACCCTGCATCGGCCTTGCGCGTGCTTGACCAAATCATAAGGGCGAACCCGGGCGAGCTGCAGATTATTCAACTGCGCGACAGCCTGAAAACTCAATACAACCTTTAAGGAGGGGACGTGATTCGCTCACTTGACGCTCTCAAGGCCCGGGCCAAAGAGGTCGGACCCCGACGCTGCGTGGTGGCCGCGGCTGCCGATCCCGTAACCTTACAGGCGCTTGCCGTAGCCCGGAAAGAAGGCATTGCCAAAGGTGTACTGTGCGGACCTGAAGATAAGATCAGTCAGGCAGCCGGGAAAGCGGGCTTATCACTCGACGGTTTCGATGTAAAGGATTGCTCCGATTCAGAGGCGGCGATCGTTGCGGTACACCAGGTTCGCACCGCAGGCGGCTTCCTGCTTAAAGGACACATGCCCACATCCCAATTCCTCGGTGCGGTACTCGACAAAGAAAAAGGACTGCGCACCGGACGCGTGCTTTCCCACGTAGCCATACTCGAACCTGCCTCACTGGGTCGGCTGCTCCTCGTTTCCGACGGAGGCATGAACATCGCGCCCGACCTTAAGACCAAGCTCGATATCATCAACAACACCATCGAGGTTGCGCACTCCATAGGCATCGAGAAGCCCAGGCTCGCCCTGCTTGCCGCAGTCGAAGCGGTTAACCCCAAAATGCCCGAGACTCTGGAATGGGCACAGATAACCCAGATGGCGGCGCGCAAGCAAATAAAAGGCGCTTTCATAGATGGCCCTCTGGCTCTTGACCTTGCCGTGTCCCCGGAAGCGGTAAAGATCAAAGGTGTCAAGAGCGACGTGGCCGGTCAGGCCGACGTGCTTATCGTTCATGACATCGCTGTGGGCAACGTGTTTGCCAAAGGTCTCATATACCTCGGCGGGGCAAAGGCTTGCGGCATTATTGCAGGTGCTGCCAAACCGGTGGTGATGCTTTCCCGCGCCGATGACGCCGGAACCAAGCTTTACTCCATTGCCCTGGGCGCCATGGCCAGCGCCCGTAACACATAACACACTTACCCTTCGGGTATTTCCATTTCCGCTTGAAGCTGCGCTCCAGAAATCTAAGGACATATCCTTGAGGGGTAGAGCCTGCCCCTGGAAGTGTGCTACACTTCATAGGGTATTTTTTCAATCATTCGGAGTTTGCGCTCCGGGAATCTAAGGAAATGCAACACCCGTACCCGCAACCCAATCAGATAAAAATGAGGCAAGGCTCAATTGCACGGTCGGCCTTTATTTTACGCTGAGAGTTTTCTAATAGTTAAATTCATCAGATTTTTACTATACAAAAGGGTAACCCGATGATACATATGGTTAACTGAAATGCACCTCTTGAAATCTCCTTAGATTTAATACCGCCCAAGATATAGTAAAAATTAGACTTGCGGAGGCATAAAAAAACCGCTTAAATGGCACGATTATTGCTAGTAAAATAGGTATTGGGAAAATAGAGGGAGGAGGAAGGGACAAAAGAGGTGAGGAAGGGTGGAAAAATGAGGGAAGGGGAGTCACCATGGGGCGCTTGGGCCACCGAGCGCCTCCTTTTTTGATGCCCCAAGAAGTTACTTCATCCGACAGGAGCGTAAGCGTCCTTCGCGGGAACCTAGGAGGCTGTCCGAGAATGACTTATACGCTTGCGACGAAGTCAATCCGCAGATGACGCAGATTTTCGCAGACTAGGAAGAAACCTTAACTCAGGCAAGTTGCGTAGATACATGCCTTACCGTTGCTTGCCGATTTTCGCTCTGTACCCTATGAACGCACAAAGCGTTCAAGGGGCAGGCCCTGTCCTTTGTGCTCTCTGTACCCTATGGGATACATTGTATCCCAAGGGGCAGGCTCTGGTTGTTTTCGGACAAGTTCCTAGGAGGCTGTTCAAGAATGACTTATAATCCGTAGATTACAACTCCCGATGGTCGTTTCCCTTCGGCGGCAAAAATTCCGATGCCTACCCACATTTCCAATAATCTAAGCTTCTCTGAGATATCTGCAAAGATAAGAACGACGGCCGGAAAGCCTTCGACGATGAGTAGAGCCAAGGTATAAAAAGGCAAGGGGCTGGATACTTAAGCTATCGTTTTATAGAGTTTATCCTTTTCCACGCTAAAGTATATATCGGCATTTGGATTTTTGTAAAGCGGACTATTGACATTGTTGGTTTGTCCTCTAAACTCTTGGAATTAGAAACGAGGGGAGTGTGAATGCCGACCTGGGGGGGTGGGGGTCGGTTGGATTGATTTTGAGAGGAGAAATAATGAAAAAAGAAGTCAGAACTGAGAGAGCGCCCTTGCCCATCGGGCCGTACAGTCAGGCGGTGCAGGTAGGAAACCTTATCTTCCTGGCCGGGCAGATAGGCATTGACCCTGAAACCGGTCAATTAGCGGAAGGCACCGAGGCGCAGGCAAGGCAGGTGATGGAAAATCTGAAAGCAGTCCTGGAACAGGCCGGAGCCACCACAGACGACATCGTGCGCTGCGACATACATCTGGTCGATTTGTCCGAATTCGGGCTGGTAAACAAAATCTATGCAAAATATTTCAACGCGCCCTATCCGGCTCGCCTGACTGTTGAGTCTTCAGCTCTTCCCAAGGGAGCCAGGGTGGAGATAGCGGCCATCGCAACCATCTAGGGACTGGAACCGTCTTCTTGTATGATGTTTAGCTTATTACTTTTACTTACCACGGCGCTTACCCCGGAGGCCGAGGTGTTACTTGAAAAGGGGATAGAGGCCTCGCACGTTGAAGATTACGAAACCGCACGCAAGGCGTATGCGCAGGCCAAAAAGCTGTGCCCGGACGATCCCGCGCCTTATTTTCTGGACGGCGCGTTGAGTTTCATCTACATGGTTGATTTCGTTACCGATACCATTGAGGCTCAGTTCGACAGGGATATGGATGCCGCCGAGGAGCTTGCCAGGGCCGGCATCAAGGCCAATGGCGAGCAGGCCCGCGATCTGTTCTTCATCGGATCGGTGCGCATATTCCGCATGGTGCGCTACGGGTGGAAACGCAAGTATTTTAAGGTTTTATCATCGGGCAGCTCCGCGCTTGACCCTCTCCTGAAAGCGGTAGACCTTAACCCCAAATTCTACGACGCCTATCTGGCCAAGGGTGTGCTGGACTACTTTTCCGGACGGGTCAACCGCTATGTCCCGGGTATGAAGGCCTCGAGCACCGTCCAGAAGGGTATTTCCGAGATTCGCCTGGTTTATGAACGGGGATTTTACTTCAAGGCCTCGGCAGGGCAGGCGCTAACCTTTGTTCTCAAGGAAGAGGAACGACCCCGGGAGGCTCTTGCCGTAAGCAAGGAACTGGTTGCCGCCTATCCCGAAGCCCGCACCTTTCGCTGGGGGCTGGGCGAGCTGTATATCGACCTTGGGATGTGGTCACAGGCCAGGGAACTCTACGTGGGGCTGCTTGAGGACGTGCGTGCTGATCAACCCCAATGCTACACCAATATCTACCAGATAAAGCTTCGTCTTGCAGAGGTTTACGCTGGATTAGGCAGGGAGGATATCGGGCAAAAGTACTGCAAGGAAGTGATTGATAACGCCTACCGCATCAATCGGGATTTGGGATATTCCGACATCGTCAAGGATGCAGAAAAGCTCCTGCGCAAGCTCGGTGGATAAGAATCTCCTCATAATCGCCTACTATTTCCCGCCGCTCGGCGGGGTGGGTGTCCAGCGGGTTTCCAAGTTCTGCAGGTATTTGCCCGGCTTCGGCTGCAATCCCATTGTGGTTGCGCCTCAGCCATCGGCATTCTACATGGCCGATGAGGAGATGCTGCGCGAGGTGCGTTACACCGAACTCCATCGTGTCGCCGGACTTGACAGCTTTAAGATGCGGGAAAAGCTGGTGGGGCCGCTCAAGCCGCGAATTGACAGTCCCTTGCGGTGGATTGTCAGGCGGTTCTCGTGGCCCGATACCCAGACAGGCTTTGTGCCCGCTGCGTTCAGATTAGCTCTCAAACTGAGAGATAAGGTAGACGCGGTTATGGTTACCGCTCCTCCGTGGAGCAGTCTCCTGCTGGGCAGGATACTTAAGAGGGTTACCGAGTTGCCGTTGATTGTAGACATGCGTGATCCGTGGGTCAATCACCCCGAGCACAACAGCCCGCGCTGGAAACGGGCATTGAACAAACGCGCCGAACGCGAAGTTCTGGAAGAAGCGGATGCAATCATCGCCGCCACCCGCTCACACCGCGAGGACCTCAGCAACCGTTATCCGCACCTTGCTCCTCGAACTCACTACATCCCCAACGGGTTTGATAAAGCGGACTTTTCCCGCAACACACCATCTGCATCGAAAAAACGGAATATGAGAACGAAACCACTGAAGTTATGCTACGCCGGAATCCTGGGGCTGGGCAGCATCAATCGCGGGACTACCCTATATGCGGCCATCCGCAAGCTCAGAGACGAGGATGGGATTACACCCTCGCAGTTATGCGTGGAGATAATGGGTGAGATTAGCGCGGTGGAAGAAGAGCGCATCCGGCGCAGCGGTGTGTCTGTGTTCATTGAGCGACTCGGCTACCTTCCCCATCGCAACGTGATGAAGCGGCTTCAGAAAGCCGACCTTGCCTGGCTGCCCTATCACTCCGAGTACTCACCTTTAATCGTCCCGGCCAAGACCTACGAGTACATCGGTTCGGGCACGCCTGTGCTTGCAGTGGTCAACCCGCATCACGAAACCGCCCGGCTTATTAGCCAGACTGGTGCAGGCATGGTGATTGGTGAGGGCGACGTTGATGGGGTGGCTGATGCTCTCCGATTGCTGCTGAAGGGAAAATTCCCCTACTCTCCTGAACGAAAAGCCATCGCCCGTTTCGACAGGCGCTGCCAGGCCGGACAGCTTGCAGAAATCCTTAACGAGCTTACTAAATATGGGTAAGCTCGAAAAACCGAAGGTCAAAGAACCAAAGATATTAATCATAGGCGTGGGTAACAGGATGCGGGCAGACGACGCGGTGGGGCCTATGGCCATTGATCGTTTGCAGGAAGCAGGTAATCTGCCCTCAAACTGGCTTCTTATAGACTCCGGCGAGGTGCCGGAAAACGCTCTCGGACTCGTGGATAAAGAAAAGCCCGACCGGGTGCTGCTCATAGACGCCTGCGACTGGGACGCGCCAGCCGGGGATGTTCGTTTCTTTTCGGCAGACGAGCTGCTCAAGCTGCCCATCCGGATGCTCTCCACCCATGGTGTCCCGCTATCCTTTTGGGTCAAGATGACGCTGGTAGATTACCCCAATCTCAACATCGAACTCCTGGGCATCCAGGCCGGGGACTTGACGTTCAATAAACCATTGACCCCTGGGGTTGCCGCCGCGCTCGATCGTATCGAGGGGTTGGTAAGGGAGCACCTGTTGAGTGATGGAGCGACAGGCTCTTAGCCTGTCCGGACATCCTGGAGTACTCGACGGGAGTACGGTGAGGATGTCCTCCACTGTCCCTCAAAAAATAATGCTGCTTACCGTATCCTCGTGGTGCCAGATGGTATCATCACCGATGCAGAACCACAGAAGGCGGTCGGTGATATAATCTCCGCTTGTTGTATGTGCTCCGTTTGAATAAGAAAGTCGAGTTTGGTTGATAACTCCTATTCCTTTCAACCTTGAAGTGGATTCATCAGTACCTTCTTTGTACATATTTTCTGGGCCACAGTATTTCCCATCTTTTAGAGTAATCACGAGAGTGTCATCAGAATAGAGTATCTGAAAGCCTTTAGGGTCTACGGGATCTGTCTCATCAGGCTCAAGGAATCTTTTCCTATTGAACACTTTAACTTTGTAACCAGTAACTATTTGTGTTCGTCCAACATCTCGAAACTCTCCTCCTACAAGCTCAAACTCCCAACCTCTTGTAATTAATAAAGAGTCGCAGACAGATACTGTAAAGGTGTCATAGTCGTGCCAACTACCTTCAATCGGATATCCCCATTCGTCGAAATCAGTTACGCCCCATCCTCCATCATCGCGCTCATACGTCCACTCATAATCCATCCCCATAGGGAAGTAGGTTTCTGCTAAATTAAGGTCATCAGGTCTGCTGCAACCGATTGTTATGATGCATAGAAATCCTGCTGCGAAGACTTTAACTACTCTCATAATGCTCCTCCTTTTACGGACAATCCTCGCACCGCCACACCGTGTCGGCACCCTTGATGAAGTAAAGCAGGCGGTATACGTCGTAGGTAAATGGCCCCTGCGCCTTTGGTACGGGGCCTTCGGATATTTCTTCCTTTACAACTCCTATGCCTTGAACCCGGTAAACATGATATGAGCCTTCGCGGGGATATTGACCTACCCAGCTTGAGTAACCGGAGTTCAATATCAGGGTATCTTTACTGTAGTCGTATGAAAACGGATATAAATGTGAGTATTCTTCTTGGGGAAACAAGGAGATTTTACTTTGATCAAAGACGCTAACTAGATTGCCGAAGATAACCACCTTCTCTCCTACGTCGAAAAATCCAATCTCCAGGATATAAGTTTCGTAGTAGTCGTCGGTAGCAACAGAAGTACAGGAGATGATTACTGTATCGTAGATTGAATCCGAGTACATATCGCTGTCCGTGTAGATATGTTCATATATCCATTGGTAGTTCAACCCGAAAGGAAAATAGGTTGTATCCAGATTAATTTCGGGTATGGTTTTGTCAAAATTGAAGGAATGCAAATCACTCCAGAAATTATCTCCGTCTTCAGAAATCGAAGCTACTTTCCAAAAGTAATTTCCAGACGGAGCGCCATCAAACAAATCTTGTGGAAGTGCAAAGGTCGTGTCCTGGGTTTCGGTTTCAATTAGAGTCTTGTCGTCTGGTGAGAAATCATAAACATGTATCTTATAAGAGACTGCTCTGTTCCTTGAACTCCATTCAAACGTTGGCGCTTCAACAGTAAACACCTCTCCCTCTTCTGGGTAGATAAGACGCGGGAGATTAGGATCTAAGATATCGCAACCACCCATAACTAAGATTACAACACAAAAAGCGCTTAGCACTTTAATAACTCTCATAATGTCCCTCCTTGGTTCAGTGTTTGTTCTATATCCAGCAATTACCGTGCCATGATATGCGAAATGTAAGCCTCGCAATATCACATGTTAGCAAGAGGCATTTGAGCCGAGGTTGCGTCGAGTTATCTTTTTGTGTAATCCAATTGCAATCAAGCGGTTTCGGTATCCAAGAGAATCTCTATCTGCGATGCCAGCTTCTCGCCGATGCCCTCCAGGGCCAGCAGACCGGCGCGGCCTTTTTGTTTGTAAAGATCGCCCAAATCCACAAGAAGGCTGTCAATCGTCCTGCCCGCCTTGTAGTATGCTCCAACCCTGTATCTGGACTGACCTTCCATGTCCAGGTCCCTTGCCTTAACGTGCAGCATCCCGGCAATCTTTTTGTTCCCTCGCAGTTCGGCGGGATAGAACGAAACCGGTCTGGGGATGTAGTGGAGGATTCCCTGTCGCTCGCACTCCTCGGCTATCGTAAGGTGACATCTTCGCACCCACTGGGTCTTGCGGGCTTTATTTGCATCCCACTCCTCAGTCATTGGAATAAGCGATGGGTTGTACTCCCTGAGCGCTTCGATATAGACGTTTTTGCACGTACCCCACAGGGTCATGCCGCCGAACAGCACGAACTTGCCGCCCGCATCGGCAGTCATCTTGACCAGTAGCCTCAACTCCTTATCACTATCAAAGACATGGGGCAGGATGGGCATGGCCAGGGTGCCTATCATCACTTTGGCATCAGCAATCCGCTTCATCGCGCGGAACCGCCCCTTGGTGGAAGGTCCCCTGGGTTCAAAATGAAGCCGGGTATCGTCATCTCTCGTTGTAACTATCGTAAATCCCACGTAGGCGTCGGTCTGCTTGCTGATGTTCTGCAGGATGTCCAAATCGCGGCACAACAATGGAGCGCGTTCGATTACCATCAGGGGAAACTTCAACTGGTGAACCACCTCCAGCATCTTCCTCGACAGTTTGAACTTCGCCTCCGCCGGCTGCCAGTCGCCCACCGCGATCACATCCCTCGGCTTGCGTGCCAATTCCTTCTTTAATAGCTCAACCGCGTTTTCCTTAATCATCACCACCTTGTTCAGCGAGCGGTAGTCTTTATGCGGAGCGTACTTCTCATCCAGCAGTAGCAGTACCGGCAGCCGTGCACGCAGCCCTTGTAGGGGATGGCCGAGTACCGGGTCCAGAACCACCCGTCGTCGGAACGCTTGTGGTCGTTTATAATCTTTTTGGTCTTGTAGAGTTCTATCGTGACGTCACGCATGACGTGACTCTACGTAAATCGTTAGCTCAGTCAAGCGGAACGCATTTCCCAAGCCCTCAACAATAGTTTTTGACGGGAAGAGAAACCCCCTCCGCGATGGGATTTTTGCACGGGTCAGAGAATCCGCGCCGTATGATTGGGGCGAATTCTAGTAGACCAGGGTCTTGGCGTTCATGGATTCGTTCACGAACGTGGGGGCGTTGACTATTTTGGTTCCCTCTATGAACTCCCCCGCGTCAATCTTGCGGGAGTTCACGCACGGGCTGCACAGCAGTATCTGGCCTCCCGCCTGGATGAACATTTCAACCAGGTCGGCCAGCGGCGGGAAGTTGGGGGCGAACACGTGGGGCAGACAGTTTTTCTTGGCCAGCATCACTGCGTCGGCCTGGAGTCCAATCTTCACTTCAATGTTCGATGCCTGGGCCGCGGCGCCCATGGCAAACGGAAGGGTGGCTCTCTCCGGGTCATCGGGGCCGTGGGTGGCGATAATCAAGAGTTTCTTTTTATCGGCCATATAATCTCCTTTGATTTACTGCATGGCGTCGCTATTATTATGGTGAAAATCCGGCGCGATTGCTGCAAGAATTGCCTGGATTATCTCTCCTCCTTTGGGAATAAAATTCGGGGGAGAGTTGAACTCTCCCCCAGAATCATTTAGTAATTCAGGTTACTAGTGAACTACAACCACCCGACCGTTAGCCGTGCTGACAGGCGTAACGAATGAGTAGAAGTAGACACCGGAAGCCACGTTCCTGGTATTCCAGGTAAGGGTGCGGTTGCCTGGCAGATTGCCGTCAATCAGGGTCGCGACCAGGCTGCCTGCCGCATCGTAGATCTTGAATGACGCATTAGCAGAAGCGTTCACACTGAAGGAAACCGAGTTGGAAACCGGGTTTCTGCCAATCAGGGTTACATCACTGGTTCTAGCCTCGGGAGTTTCTTCAATACCGGTCGGTTTACCCTTCCAGTACATGACAGGGTTATTGGTTGCAATGCCTTCAGTAGGAACGTTCACAACTGAGCCCGCGAATAGATCCCAGATATAGGTAATATGGAGCAGACTGTCGCTGGCGATCCAGGGGTATAAGGAGTGGTATTCTTCACTTTCAGAAGCGCCGATGCCGGCACCAGGGGAGTGAGTGTTGGTGATGTTTGCCCTGTTTGACCAGGTATTTCCGCCGTTAAAGGTCTTTGCTCCGTAGATGTCGGCATTGATTGTACCGGCACCGGTGATGTCCAGAGAGTCCCATTGGCCGGCCCAGGTATATGCCACATAGCCGCCATCTTCGGAAGCAGCCAACTGGGGATTCCAGCAGCCAAGGCCGGGACGATCATAGCGGGTAATACCAGCGGCTATGCCCCAGAAACCTATGTTGAAGTAGTCGATTGGGTCACCTTCTTCATTAACCGCATAGAACTGAGAAGAATCTCCTGAAGGAATTGTGGGTTCGGCAAGACCTTCGGTCCAGCACATCATCCTATGGAACCAGCGGTAGTAGTAGGAATACCAGTTGGTATCATTTTCCACAAAGCCTAAACGCCACGCGTCGCCCCAGCCGATGAAAAGATTGTCGTTGCCGTCATAGCAACAATCGATACTGGTGGTTATTGCACCCAGGGTTATGGTGTCGCGGGAGTTGGGCTGCTCGTCGCCATAGAATCCGTCGGTAACCTCGACCGGGCTGCTCCAGGTCTGGCCGTTGTTGGTTGATTCTCTATAGGTAACGTTGCCGTGCGTTGCACGCTTATCGGTGCCTGATATGGGAAAAGCATTGACCCATGCTATGGCAATTTTGCCGCTAGGAGATACCGCCATGGCGACATCGCTGCCGGCATCGCTTGCCAGAGACTCCCAGTTGGAAAAGGAAACACCGCCATCGGTGGAGCGAGAGTAGTATAGTTCATCACCGTTGGTAGGAGTGGGGGTGGCGCTCATCCACACGTGACCGGTGACGTGAATCACATCATCGTTATCAATCACCATGTGCGGCCAGATGGGCTCTTCGGGGATGTTCTCCGCTACACGAATCGGCGCGGTAAATGACCCCACCTTGGGAGCGGCGTCTATCATTACCACCGAACCGTACTCGTTAGCAGTGCCAACCTGATGGTGGCAAGCCACTACCGCCTCGCCGGTGGACAGAAGCCCCATGGTGGTGTAGCCAGATTTTGGAGTACCGGATGCCTTTACACCGTCGGCCCAGATGAAATCTTCGCTGGCCGCTTCCCAGACATTGTAGTAGATGTCGCGGTCGGTAAAGCCATCTGTCGCAGAGTGCATCCAGCAGATGTGGGCGTCACCGTCGCCGTCAACCATTATCCGGTTGCCCATGGCCCCGTTCTGCTGGTAGTCGTATTTAGTGACACCGCCCTGATATCCAGAGGCTGATATCGAACCACCTTCATACGATGTGCCGCCACCTTCATACAGCGGCTGGTAGGCAGGAGCGGTAAGCATCTCGACCCCGCTCGGTGCAGGCATTACGTAAGGGCCTGCAAAGACTGCAACGGTAAACACAACCGTTAGCACTATGAGTTTTTTAAGCATTTAAGCCTCCTTATATGTGTCTTTTTACACTAGAATGGCTTTTTAGCATAACCATTCTGTTTGGATTGATCAATGGAAGTTTTCGGGTTGGACAACACTTCCGTTCCGAAGTCCACAAACACCTCGTTGTGCAATTCAACCCAACACATAGGAGTTTATCCGACCCATGGTAACCTCCATAAATTATAATAGAGATAAATGCAAGCATGTCAAGCCCGTAACACGCTCGTAACCCGTACCCCTCCGGGGCAGGTTCTGCCCTTCAAGGGTACGGGTTAGTCTTCGCTGCGAATTTCGCCCACGAACTCCTCAAGCAGATCCTCAAGGGTTACAAGCCCGGTTGGATTATCCTCTCTGTCCAAAACAATGGCCATGTGTGCGCGGTTGTTCTGCATGGTTCGCAGAAGTTCGGTGATACGCACGCCTGGTTTGGTAAAGAAAGGTCTGCGCAGCCCCGATTTCTCCTTGAGCAGATCCTTGGCGTGCAGGATTCCCTTAATTCTACCGCTGCGGCGATCTAGTACCGGATAGCGCGTGTAGCCTTCCTCCTCGATGATTTTGAGTATCCTGGTTCGTTTGAAGCTGGAATCTATCGTAGTTACGCGATCCCATGGGGTCATCACGTCGCCCAGAGGGGTGTCAAATGCATTGAACAGGTTGGCAACCCGGGGCGAGGTTTTCTCCTCGATGCTCCCTATCTTTTCTCCCAGGCGGAGTGCGGTAAGCATATCTAATCTGGTGATGGATAGACGTTCACCGTGCTGCTGAGCAGACTTTGGTTTGCGAAAAATGCGTCTGAATGGTCGGGAAAGCACCACCGCCACATTGAAGAATCCTGCGGTCAACACCACTATCCGTTCAGCCCTCGATCGAGCGAAACTTTTGGGGAGATACTCGCCTAACAGTAATCCGGTGGACGCTCCCACTATGATGGCAATGGTTGTCCCCCAGGGGCCGAATTGCCCGATGAAGTAGGTGGTGAGAAAGACCCCGGAGAGAACCACCGCTATGTTGGAGCAGATAAGTGTCACCACCAACAACAACTCAGGGGTGTTAAGAATCGCAATCGCTTTTTCGTAGCGGTGAGTTTTTCGAGCAAAGTGAGCCACTCGTACCGGATTGGCCACAATATACGCGGTTTCCGACACGGAAAAAAAGCCCTGGATGAATATGAAGAGTATGCCCAAAAGAAGCGTCACTTCGACTCCTTGCGTTCCAGCAGCACCTTTTCTATCCGCAAGCGGCGAACACTTCGCATGATTAAATTAAACCCTTTGTATCGCAGCCGCTCGCCGCGCTTTGGTATATGTCCCAGTTCATGGGTTATAAGCTCGGAGAGGCGGTCAAACTCCTCTACCGCTTCGGAAAACGCATCGTCAAAAAGTTCATTGAGCTTGGCCAGGTCAATGTCGCCGTCTACGAGATATTTTCCTTTGCCGAGTCGTTCGTAGGGAAGTCCGGTATCGTACTCATCCACTATCTCACCAAATATGGCCTCGAGGATGTCCTCCAGGGTGACCAGACCGGCGATGCCGCCGAACTCATCGGCTGCGATGGCGATATGCTGGTCGGAGCGGCGCAGTTCCTCCAGAAGTTCGGATAACGCCTTGGTCTCGGGCACGAATACCGGTTCACGCAGCAGCTTTCTCAAGGGTGTTCGCGGGGGCGCGGTCAGGAGATCCTTGGTATACAGCAGCCCGATTATGCGGTCGGTGGTATCTTCGTAGATGGGGTAGCGGGATTTATGGGTTTTCCGGGCGTAGGCCAGCGCTTTCGAACGGGTCGTATCCACGGGTAGAGCATTCATCTCCACACGGGGGGTCATCACTTCCCTTACCATGCGTTCTCCAAGGTTTACCAGATTCACCATGATTTGCTCTTCCTCGGGTCTGAGGATGCCGTATCGTACCGCCATCTCTATCATGGTTTTGACCTCCTCGTCGGTGGGGAAGGGTTGTTGAGTGCGGCGACGAATCAACAATTTCTCCAGCCTGCTCAAGGCCCAGGTGATGGGAAAGAATATCCAGGAGAACAGCATGATCACCGGAGCGTATACTCTGCAGAGTGTCATTGGCGTTCTCACCGCAATTATCTTGGGGGTTATCTCTCCGAACAAGAGAAGGATCAACACCATTGCCGCAGCGCCCAGCGAAAGGGTTTCGGTCTGGTTCCATCCCCAACTATTGGAGGCCGTTATCAACAGCGTTGTCCACAACGAAGTAGCCGCGAAGTTTACGATGAGATTGCCTGCCAGGATGGTTCCCAGGAGCCGGTCGCGGGACGTCAACAGCTTTCGCACCAGCCGTGCCTGGCCCAGCCGGGAGCTGCGCAGGGGGGAAATGGAAAAGTACGCAGTCTCCGCACTGGAGAAAAAGGCGCTCGCTGCAAGCAGCGCAATCAGGGCTGCGAGAATGGGGATCATCTCAAATCATCGTCCCTGATGCTGTTATGGTAGGCGCTGTCATCGTTGGCGGCGTAATCGCTGGTGATGGTCATCCCATATACCGTTTCATTGCAGACGCCATTTGTTCGTGGGTATAACCCAGAAGATGCAGCAGTCCGTGCAGCACGAGTCTTTTTGTCTCCCGTTCTTCACTTTCGTCGTATTCCCGGGCCTGGTCGCGCGCACGATCAATAGATACGTATACCTCTCCGAGGAAATCTTCTTCATCGAGAGGGAACGACAACACGTCGGTGGGCCCACTGCGTTTCTTGAAACGCTGGTTGAGGTCAGCTAGGGTCGCATCGTCGGCTAGCACGATGTTGACTCGCTTTTTGCAATTCTCGGTATCAAGAACGTTTCTTGCGAGTCTTCGCACGAGTTTTCGCAGAGCCGCTTTTCTTTGAATCCTGCGAGGAACTATGATTGTTATTCTTTTCATATTTGATTCTGGGGTGGAAGATTCCGATGAGCGTTGAGGTAAAAACCTCCCGCACATCGTGAATGTCCCTGGTAGTGAAGGCGCATTCATCGAGTTGACCGTCGGAGATCTTTTCGTCTATTATTTCCTTAACGAACTTTTCAAGATCTTCGCGATCGGCAAATCCATGAGCGCGAACTGCCGCCTCTACCGAATCCGCCAGCATAATTAACGCCGCTTCCTTGGTCTGCGGCAGGGGCCCGGGGTAGCGGAAGATTTCTTCAGGTACCGTCTCCGCACCCTGGGACTTTAAGTGTTTGCGGTAAAAATACTCCATCCTGGTGGTTCCGTGATGCTGTGCCAGTATGTTACGAACGGGCAAGGGCAGCCGGCAGCGCTGCGCCATTGCCAGACCTTCTTTTACGTGACTTATAAGTATCAAGGCAGACATCCTGGGTTTTAGACCGTCGTGCGGATTCGCATCCAACTGGTTTTCTATGAAATACTGGGGTTTTGCCATTTTGCCTATGTCGTGATAATACCCGGCGGCCAGTACCAGGTCAGGATTGGCTCCAATGACACGGGCGGCTCTTTCGGCAAGATTGCCTACCAGTACGCTGTGGTGGTAAGTGCCGGTTGCTTTCAGGGAGAGTTCCTTGAGCAATGGCTTATTGAGGTCTGCAAGTTCGGCGAGCGTCAAGGTTGAAGTGAAGCCGAACACGCGTTCGGCAAGGAAGAACGCCACCAGAAGAAACGCTCCGCTGATAGCCGCATTGATGCCTATCTCCATCCCCATGGTGGACAATTCCCGAAGCGCAAAACTGGTTCTGGTGAGTACGTAGATTCCACGCGCAACGATACCTCCTCCCAGAATGAATCCCAGCGATGCAAGGAATCCCGTGCGTCGGCGCATCAAGGGCAGGGCGAGGAGTGCGCCGAAACCGGTGAGAAGGGAAAAAAGCAGATATTCCGGTTCGCTTTGCCACGGCAGATACAGGAGCAGGGAAGCCGTTGCCGTAATCAGCACCCCGTCAAGAGGGCCAAGGAACATGGCCACCGCAAGCGCCAGAAAGCCGGTAGGAAGGAACCACCATACGGAGAAACGGCGCAGGATAAGACTTGCACCTAATCCAAGCGCCAGCAGTGTTGTCAGGTAAATCAACTCGCTAATCTTGAGTTTACGTCTCATAAGACGCAGTGATATTATTAGGGAGAATATGATAAGTATAAATATGAGGTTCTGGCGCACGAAAAGTTTTGCCTTCAGTTTCCAGTTGCCTTCTGTTTCCGCGTTGAGCGCTGCGATTTTTTTAAGGGCGGGCCTATCCAGGCGGCTGTTGGCTTCGATTATCAACTCACCTCGTTCAACGAATCCCTCGTAGGGGCTTACCCGGTTGTGCGCCGCTTCGATACGTGCATCTACCTCCTCCTTATCGTATGCAAGATTCGGGTTGGGCAGGATGATTCGTCTCAATATATCTGTCAGAAGGGCGGCACTTTCCTTATCGCGGGGGAAGTGGTGTCGGGCTGAGTTCTCTATCAAGGTATCCGCGTCCCAGAACCCCAGTATATTGTCTGCGGATTCCTCTATCTCCGTTTCTCCCATGAGGATGACCACCTTGCGTGCGGCAATATCTTCTTTCTCGCGGAAGTAACCCTGGGAGCTTACCAGTTCCACGATGCTGTCCGCAACGGCCAGCAGCTTAGCGCTGAGCAGTTCGCGTTTCTCTAAAGGAAGTTCGCTGATAATCGAGTTGGAGCTGCGTATATCGCGCAAGGTCTGTCGCCATTGGGCTTCGATTTCACCTTTCAACTCAAGAACGGGGAGTATCAGAGCTGCGGCGCTGTCCTGTTCGGCAAGCAGGCGAGCGGAATCCTTGGGTAAGGGGAATGAGATTGGAGCATACAGATCCTTTTCCGCAACGTCGCCCTCCACGTACTCTACCCTGGAAGGAGGAGAAAGAAGCGGGGCCAGATTCAGGGTGGCAAGCACCACCAGAATCGATGCGGCAAAAAGCAGTCTATGAAGGATTTTTGCTTTCATAAGCTCTTATTATTGCAGATACCAGAGGCGGACGGACCACGTCGGTGGAGTCAAAGTACGTGAACGTTACCCCATCTACGTCACCCAGGGTTTCTTTGGCGTCAAGCAGTCCTGGTTTTTCAGTGCGCACCAGATCAATTTGGGTAATATCGCCGGTTATAATCGAATGCGAGTTCCATCCCAGGCGCGTAAGAAACATCTTCATCTGGGTGGGAGTGGTGTTCTGAGCCTCGTCAAGAATAATGTATGCATCCGACAGGGTTCTGCCTCTCATAAACGCAAGCGGTGCAATCTCAATAACCTGGTTGTCCAGAAATCGTCTCATGCGCTCGGCGGGAATCATGTCCGAGAGTGCGTCGTAAAGAGGACGCAGGTAGGGATCCACCTTTTCCTTCAAGTCCCCAGGCAGAAATCCAAGCGACTCCCCCGCTTCCACCGCGGGGCGGGTCAGGATGATGCGGTCAATCTGGTCGTTGGTAAGAGCCTCGACCGCCTTGGCAACCGCGAGGTAAGTCTTGCCCGTGCCCGCAGGTCCTATGGCGAAGGTGATTGGATTTTTGTCGATATTTTTTATGTAGGCTTCCTGGTGCTCGGATTGTGGGCGGATAACCTTGCGAGGGGTATAGATAACGCCCGCTTCCCGTTCTCCTACGTTCCGGATTCCCTTTAGTCCTTCTATCTCGGCAAGCACTATCTCCGGAGTAATCAATCGCCCCGACTGTATAATTTTGGATAGACGTTCTATCAGATTGGTAACTTTTTCTACCTCTTCGTCCTTTCCCTCGAGGGTAAATTTCGTTCCCCTTGCTACTATCTGTACGTCAAAATGCTGCCTGAGAAGCCGCAGGTTTTCTTCCCCCACGCCGGTTAATAAAAGGGGGTCAACATCCTTTATCTTTAGGGTTCGTCGTGACATGGGTTAAGAGGAGATGGAAAGAGGGGAAGACATACGTCTTCCCCTCTGAAACTGTGTCGCAATTTAGCGCGGAATAGTAAAGACCTGATTGGGATAGATCAGATCAGGATCATTGACCTTATCCTTGTTGGCTTCGTAGATTTCAGGCCATCTTGAAGCGTCTCCGTAGACCGCTATGGAGTTGGCAATCTTCCACAGACAATCGCCCGAGATCACCTTCCAGTCGTTCAGACCGGGGATGAACAGAACCCATCCTACGTAAATCAGGTCGGGATCGGCGATGATGTCGTTGTTTGCCTCGTAAATGAGCGGCCACTTAGAGCCGTCGTGATATACGATCGGGTCTGCGGCTATCTTGTAAAGGTAATCGCCGGACTTAACGGTATAACGGCCCCAGTAGCGAGGCTGTGCTTCCAGCTCGGCAAGACGCTCTTCGAGTTCAGCAATCTTGGCGTCCAGAGCGGCTGTCTCGTCCTTTAAGCCGTTTACCTTGGGTTCAATGTTGCCGATTCCTTCTTCTGCTGCCGCATTTCGGGTGTTGCAGGCTTCCAACTGTGCTTCTGCGTCCTTTTTCTTGATCTTGGCACCATAGGCCACACCCGCGAACAGAACCAGACCCAATGTCAAGAGAACGAAAATCTTCTTCGTCATGGGTCCTCCTACTTTACTTCGGTTCGCTCGGGCTTGCCGCCAGTGCCACGTGATGGCTTGGCGTTTTCAAGCTCGGCGATTTTTTCTTCGAGTTCTTGGATGCGCACCTCTTTGGCGGCCTTATCAGACTGAAGCGTTTGGAGCTGCGACTCGAGGCTGGCAAGTCTGGCCTCGGCGTCATCTGCTGCCTGGCAGGCTGTTTCCATTTGAGCTATAAGCTCTTTGGAGGCTCCACAGCCGGCAAGTAAGCCAAATCCAAACACGACCAGCACACCCAGTGCGATGAGTCGCTTGTGCATTTGCACCTCCTTTGATTTAATCATCATGTGGCGTATTATAGAGCCTGATGAAAGTTTGTCAAGAGCAAAAGCGTCTATTCCGTGGGTTCAATAATGAAGTGCAACACCTTGGAAAACGAGAGGGATTTCGTTATCCTAAGGATGTATGTACAAGGAATACCATCATTTGAGTTTGAAGGAGCGGGAGGGTATAGATATGATGCGTA
>JAUVJT010000228.1 GCA_030592225.1 Candidatus Stahliibacteriota bacterium
CAGGAGAAAACCTTGACTCAGGCAAGTTGCGTAGATACATGCCTTATCGTTGCTCGCCGATTTTCGCTCTGTACCCTATGAATGCACAAAGCGTTCAAGGGGCAGGCCCTGTCCTCTGTGCTCTCTGTACCCTATGAGGCGCAGTAAAATTAGCGCCTCACGGGGCAGGCTCTGGTTATTTTCGGACACCCTCCTAGTTTCCTTTCCCCGTCCCTCGAGCATCTCACGTGCACATTCTGGATAACGTTTTGCGCGATGGAACCGACCGTAAGATGTTTTCCCCTGTTCTGAAATCTGCAATCCCTGCTCAACTCCAGACGTCATAGCAGACTATCTCATCTAAGGATTTGCGGTTCTTGAATCGCGCCTTATCTTGCGGATAGCCCAGCGGCAGAAGTGCTACCACCTTGTATTCGGCGGGAATTGAAAGTATCTTTTTGACGTCTTCCTGGTAGAACGCGCCAATCCAGCATGAGCCTAACCCGTGTTCTACCGCGGCCAGGGTAATGTGGTCTACGGCGATGGCCACATCCACTGCCCAGGCCGGAACCCCGCAGGTCATAATCCTGTCAGGCTCAAGAGCAACCGCGGCTATCACCACCGGGGCCTCGGCAACGAACTGCTGCTCCTTTGCCGCCTTTGCAAGCGCTTGACGCCTGGCCGGGTCTCTGACTATCACGAACCTCCAGGGCTGGCGGTTATTTGCCGACGGCGCAAGCCTTGCCGCCTGGAGCACCTTCTCCAACACGTCCTGGGGGACGTCCTTCTTCTCGTATGAGCGAACGCTGCGGCGGTCGCGAATCGCTTTTGCGATGTCCATCAGGCCTCCTTTGCGATGGAATCCGAAATTTTAAACATCTTGTATTCTACTCATGATCTTTCTTTCATCCCTACCTTAGAATACCGGGGTTGAATAGTAATTTGCCGACATCATTTGGCCGACTTCTTTGCCGCCCTGCTCATCCAGTCTGCACGAAGCGCCGTGCTAAAGAAATCGAGTAACTCCTCCCTGTTTTTTGACGCCAGCATATGCCTGCGGAGCTTGTTATCCGAAATCACCCTGGCGATGGCGGCCAATATCTTTACCTGCGTATCATCGGCATCCGGTTCCGGGGTGAGAATAAGGAAGACGAGCTTTACCGGCAAGCCGTCAGGGGTGTTCCATTCAATCCCGTTGCGCGAGCGGCCAAAGGTAAACACCGGCTGGGACAACCCTTCAATTCTGCCATGGGGGATGGCAATCCCGTGCTCCACGCCGGTGCTCATCACTCCCTCCCGCAGGCTGACCGCGGCACACGCCTGGGCGGCGCCAGGCATACCCGCATTATCTGATACGGACCCGCACAGTTCGCCTATGGCCTCCAGCGGGGTGTTGCCGGCAAGGCTGAACACGACAGCGTCTGAAAGCAGATACTTACGTGCATTGAAGGCGCGGCGCAGTTGAAGGGCAAGGGTAAGCAGCGGACCGACCAGGATGGATGAAACGATGGCGGCCACCACGATTGCCTCGAACACCACCAGGTTGATGAGCCCGAACTCCAGCGCAAGCACCCCGATGAGAATCTCCATGGCGCCCCCCGGTGTGTGTGCTATCCCCAGGGCAACCGCGTCGCGGCCTCCTATTGCAGACATCCTTGCCCCCAGCCACGCGCCCACGAACTTGCCGCCGATGGCCACCCCGGTTACCGCGAGCGCAAGGAGCAAATCAAAGTTGGCAAAAAAGTCCACGCGCAGGCCGATGCTCACGAAAAACAGGGGCACGAACACCGCGTACACCATCTGGGATATGGTCTGGCGGCTGCGCTGTGAGATGGCCGGAGAACCGCCTGCCATCACACCGGCAATCAGGAATCCGAACGCGGCGTGGATGCCGATAAGCTGGGTCAACGCACCGCAGGCTGCTCCCAGTACAACGATGAAGGTCAATACGCTTCCAGGTTTGGGCAGGCGGCTGCGGTTCATCCATTTTACCGCGCCGTTAACCAGCCTGCGGCCTACGGTCAAACTGAACGCTATGAACACTGCCGTTCCGCCGAATATCCTGAGTGAGGAAAACCAGTCCATGCGCTGCCGGGTGGCAAGACCCAGAACGATGGTGAACGCCACCCAGCCCAGGATGTCATTAACCGTGAACGCGGAGATTATGGTCAGCCCGATGTCGCTTTTCAGGATGTCAAGGTCGTGCAGGACTTTGGCTATGATGGGTATGGCTGATATGGCAATCGCGGTTCCCATAAACAGGATGAACACCAGCCTGCGGTCAGGGTCTACCAGGTAGTGTTCGGGCAAGAAGAATGCCAGGCCTGCTCCCATGATCATGGGCAGCAGCACCCCCACGAATCCTATGGTCAGGGAGGAACGCCGCTGTTTCCAGATTGCCGAAATCTCCACGTCGAACCCGGTCACGAGTAACAGGAACAGCACACCCAGCCAGGACATGGTTTCAAGCATGGTGTGCTGAACGGCGTTGGCGGGAAAGAGGAAGGCATCGAAACCGGGCAGAAACCTTCCAAGTATGGTGGGACCGAAGATGATGCCCACCAGGATTTCTCCGACAAGGGCAGGCTGTTTTAACTTTCGAAAGAGTTCCCCTGCCCCTCTGGCCGCAAGCAACAATAGGACGATTTGCAGAAGGAAGATAAACAGGTTCTGCTCACTAATGGCATGCACTCCTCAATATATCCATCTGATTGAGCTTGTCAATACCATGTGCTCCTTTTTTTCCCGGGGCAAAAAAAGTTCGCAGGGAAAAACGAAAGGCCGACCTTGCAGTCGACCTCTATTTTCTTAAAGCTATCGGCTATTCCTGCAGAAGTTTGTAGCAGATTGCCTTCTGTACGTGCAGCCGGTTCTCGGCCTCGTCCAGCACAACCGAGTTTGCCCCGTCGAGCACGTCGTCGGTAATCTCCTCGCCGCGATGGGCAGGCAGACAGTGCTGAAC
>JAUVJT010000107.1 GCA_030592225.1 Candidatus Stahliibacteriota bacterium
AATATTCGGGCTGACCTAAAGGTCAGCCCCTACGACTTAAAGCCCATCTGCGAAATCCGTGTACGCTTGCGACGAAGTCAAGCTGCGGATAAGAATAGTCCTGATGAATCTTCAGAGGTTGACTTTGGCAAATCCATCCGTAGTGTGAAAATAAATCAAAGGAGGATTGAAATGAAACGAACCCTACTGGCAAGCCTGGCCGTCTTTTTGATGGTAGGTTTCCTCAGAGCGGAGGACGAACCCAAGCGCCGCACTCTTACCGTAACCGGAACTGCGGAGGTAACCGTGGCGCCCGATATCTGCTACATGAGCTTTGTGGTGGAAAGCACCAACCGCAAGGCAGGCGAGGCCTACCGCGAAAACATCGAGATAATGAACCGTATCAACGCCGCTGTCAAAACACAGGGGATTGAATCAAAAGATATGCGCACCGCTAACTTCTCGTTCACCCCTCTGTATCGGTATACCGATAAGAACAAACGAATTTTTGACGGCTACCGGGTATACAACACCCTCAACGTAAGTGTGCGCGATCTTTCCAAAGTATCGAACGTGCTTGACGCCGCAGTGGAAGCAGGCGCTGCGGATATAAAATACATCAACTTCACGGTGGAGCATCCCAAAAAGTACACCGAAGAGGCAAGAAGAGAAGCCCTGCGCGCCGCACGCAAGAAAGCGGAAGAGAGCGCCGAGATTCTGGGGTTCAGGCTGGGCACGCCGATATCGGTCTCGGAGTCCGAGCCGGGAGCCTATCAACCATACGCACAGGCCAACGTGATGATGGCACGCGAAGCATATGCCGATGGCGCCGCCGCTCCAAGTCTCGAAGCAGGCGAGGTAAACCTTTCGCGCACCATCTACGTCACGTATGAGATAGAACCCTTAAGATAATCTCGCAACGTAATATCTATTTCCCGAATCTACGGCGGGATCGCCGGACGTAATTCTCAGTATCCCGCCAGGATTCTTTTGCATATCTCACCCAGCCCTTACGTATAGCTAAACGGATAACTACTATCAGCCAGATCGCAGCTATCAGCAGGAACCCGAGAAATACAATATCACCCCACTTGATAATTCCCATACCATGATGATCGCCGGATAGATGACGAACACCATATAAACCTGACGCCCCCGTAACACCCCGCAACACCCCGTACCCTCCGGATATTTTCAACGCCCTTTAATCAAGGACATAACACCCGCAATCCGCAATATCGTGAAAAATCAAAAGAATCATTCCTCTTATTCAACTAGATTAAGATACTACCGGAGAAATCTATTTCGCCGGCAGTATCAAAAAGTTGATACCATTAAAGCTATTGACAAACAAAAGTGCTTGCTTATACTCGAAGCGCAGGAACACGTCCTGCAAAAACCTTTAAGGAGGCAAAATGAAAAGAAACCGCATATTGCCTATCGTCATCAGCCTGGTGCTGATTACGACAGGCATCCTCATGGCCAACAGCAACTGGTATGGCACGTTCACCGGAGACTGTTCAGGCAACTGGAGAGGAACCCTTAGCCCCAGCCAGGATCCCCCCTTCCGAGGCACCTGGGAAGAAACCTCCAACGATCCCCCGGAACACGGCACCCTGCGCGGCAATGAAATAGAGGAATTAAACAACTCCTATTACCTATGGGGCGACATCCTCGACGATGAAGGAAATGACATCGGTGATTGGGAAGGTGACTTCCCCATACCCGATGCTCAGGCCACAGGTTCCTGGCGACTGGAAACCGGCGAGGACGGCACCTTCATCGGATCCCAGCCGTAACTTTTATCAACCTACCGAATCATTGAAAGGAGAACGCAATGAAAAAATCACTACTTCTCACCGTAGGGATCCTGATCCTGATGAGCGCCACCGGACTTATGGCCAACACCGATTGGCACGGCAAGTTCTGGGGCGACATTGAAGGCGAATGGAAAGGCACCCTGGTTGACAAGCAGGACCCGCCCTACTTCGAAGGCGTATGGACTGACGGTGATGACAAAGGTAAGTGCTATGCCGAATTGGAATACGGCGGCCATGGAATCTACAAGATCGTAAAAGGCGTAATCTACAACGAAGACGGCTACGAAATCGGCAAATTTGGCGGCTACTTCGATGTCAACATCAAGCCCGGGTATGCAGAAGGCGAATGGAAAACACTGTGGGGCGAATACGGCAAATGGCAGGGCAAACGAATACTTCCTTAGACCAATAGCTTACCAATAAAAATCATCTGTGGGGGCGGCGTCAGCCGCCCCCTGCCTTTACTCTAACACCCAACTGGGTACGTTGAGGTTTGCACTACTTGACTCTTTCTGAAAAGCAATCATAATGAATAGAAAATTAATACACGGAGGTCCAAAGATGGGCGATATTGATAAAGTAAAAGAGCTTCAGCGAAAACGCTTCGAGTTTCTTAAACGACTCTATGAATTAAGCAAGGGAGATATGTATTTCGAGGGGGATATGTTTATCGTAGGTCAAGAACTCGGCCTCGATAAACCAACCACATTCACTGTAACCGATTACCTTTCGGACGAAGGCCTCCTCAAGTACACAGCCTTAGGTGGACTTATTGGAATTACCCATGCAGGTATTAAAGAAGTCGAAAAAGCTACAGCACATCCCGATAAAGAAACAGAACACTTCCTCCCCATTAACGTAATCCAAATAGGCACAATGACCAATTCCCAAATCCAGCAAGGCAGCCCTGGAGCAACACAGGTTGTAACTATCAACGAGTCAGAGAAAAAGAAACTTGAGAAAATAATCCAATCGCTCAAAGAACAGATCAATGAACTTGAACTTAACCCGCAAGAAAGAGATGATTTGGAAGTTGACATCTCCACCATGGAAACCCAGATGCGTTCATCCTCTCCTAAAAAGTCAATCATAATTGAGGCCTTAAAAGCTATTCTTGCCGGTGCGGCAGGAAGTCTACTTGCATCAGGCTTGGTACAGCAAATTTCAACCTGGATAGGAAGTTAATCACCCTCCCCTTACCCCTACCCGACGGGGGCACACGTCCCATCAAGGGAGGGGATGCTACCTTACCGATTAGTCCCGCGCCCTGAGATTGCTTCGGTTGCCCCCGGCAACCTCGCAACAACTGTATTAGCTAAAAAAGATGTGTTATATCCTTAGATTCCCGGAGCGCAAGCTCCGAATTGTTGAGAGAATGCCGAAGGGATACGGGATGTGTTATGTCCTTAAAAACCAGAAACGTATGTTTCTGGATATAGTGAAAATACCCCGAAGGGGTACGGGTGGGTTACGGAGGGTTGACTTAATGCCCTCCTCCCGTAAACTTAAGGTTAAACTCGTAATACGTAACACTTGTATCATCTGCGACATAAGTGAAACGTGGTGAAACACAACGTATATGAAATTTCCAAGGAGGATTAATGCCTAGAGTTTGCGAGATTTGCGGCAAAGGACGCCAGAAGGGACACCTTATTTCCCACTCGCACAAGGTTTCCAACCGTCACCTTAAGCCGAACCTGCAGAGTGTCAAGGTACGCAAAGGCGGCAAGATAACTCGCATCCTTGTCTGCACCAAGTGCATTAAGGCGGGCAAGGTCGAACGCGCAACGTAACCGCGATACCAGGAGGTAGAAATGACCAGGAAAATTGCCGGAGCCGCACTGTTTCTGATAGCGCTCTGTCTAAGCGCCCAGGAACAGGATCGCCGCACCCTGACCGTAACCGGAACCGCTGAGATATCTGTGGCGCCTGACATCTGCTTCATGAGCTTTTCGGTCGAGACCCGGCACGCGAGCGCGGTACAGGCCTACACCGAAAACAACGTGATAATGAACAAGGTGAACGCCAAAATCAAGACACTTGCCATTGACGCCAAGGATATGCACACCAGTCATTTCTCCGTCGTGCCCCAGTACCATTACGACAACAAGACCAATGAAAGGATATTTGACGGCTACATGGTTCACCACACCCTTTACGTGAAGGTGCGTGATCTTACCAAGGTGACCAAGATTCTGGATGCTGCAATCAACGCCGGAGCAACCGGGGTTGAAGGCATCAACTTCACGGTTGAGCATCCAAAAGAATACGCCGTTCAGGCGCGAGAAGAAGCCGTCAAAGCCGCACAGGCCAAGGCCGCGCAGATGGCCAGGCTTACCGGCGTCAAACTCGGCAAACCCATAACCATCTCCGAATCGGAACCCGGCGGATACGGCCGCTACCTGCCTCAGACCAGCATGGCCATGGACGGGCTTTACCGCAACGGAGGTTCCGAGGCCTCGATTGAGCCGGGCGAGATTAAACTGACCCATACCGTTTATATAACTTACGAAATACAGTGATGGGTAGGAAAGTTCTTATCACCGGGATTACGGGCTTTGTCGGCAGTCACCTAGCGGATTACTTGCTGGACAGAGGGGAATTCGAGATACATGGGCTGTACCGCTGGCGTTCGAGGATGGAGAACGTCGCGGCAATCAAAAACAAGGTTAATCTGGTGGAAGGTGATGTGCGTGACTCCCATTCCATGCTTTCCCTTATCGAAGAGACAAAACCTGACTGGATATTCCACCTTGCCGCGCAGAGCTACGTTCCCATGTCATGGAAGGCCCCCACCGAAACCCTTTCCACCAACATCATCGGCGAAACCAACCTGTTCGAGGCCTGCCTTAAGGCAAAGTGTGCTCCCCTGATTCATATCGCCGGTTCCAGCGAGGAGTACGGAATGGTTCATCCTGACGAGGTGCCTATAACCGAAGCCAATCCCCTGCGTCCCCTGTCACCCTACGGCGTATCCAAGGTGGCCCAGGACCTGCTTGCCTATCAGTACTTCCAGAGCTACGGGTTAAAGGTGGTTCGGACAAGAGCGTTCAATCATACCGGTCCGCGTCGAGGGAAAGTGTTTGTGACCTCCAATTTTGCCCACCAGATCGTTACCATCGAGAAGGGCATAAAAGAACCGGTAATTCGCACGGGCAACCTGAATGCGGTGCGTGATTTTACCGACGTCAGGGACGTTGCCAGAGCCTACACTTTAGCGCTTGCGAGGGGGGAACCGGGCGAGGTGTACAACATTGCATCCGGTACGGGGATAAAAATCAGCGATCTACTGAACAGACTGGTCAAGATGGCTCACGTGGACATCAAGGTAGAACAGGACCCTGAACGTATGAGGCCGTCGGACGTGCAGCTCCTTACCGGCGATTCGACAAAGTTCCGCGAAAGAACCGGATGGCAGCCTGAAATACCGTTTGAGAAAACCCTGGCCGACATTCTCGACTACTGGCGTGAAAGAATTTAATCAGTCTGTAATCGTGCCACCTCGCGGCAAGAAAGATAGCTGCAAATTGCTGCAATTCAGCCGGACAATTCCAACGCGCCATATCCCGGTTGGCGGCAACGAACCCCATGTTTTCGGTATTCCCGGACACCCTCCTGAACTACCATGACTTTCCCTGCCATAACTCACCCTGATTCGACGGTTCTCATAACCGGAGCTTCGGGATTCGTGGGAAGACTGCTGACCGAGGCGGAAACAGCCAGGGGTAACCGAGTCATAGGAATTCATCATCCTGCCGAGAATCCTGATCTCGAGTTTGAATCGGCAGGGATTGATTTGAGGGATACGAAAAGGCTGGAAGATTTCATCAGTGAAATAAATGTGTCGCGGGTATATCACCTGGCGGCAATATCATCGGTCAGGAAGTGCCAGGAAAATCCGGCCCTGTGCTTTGACGTAAACGTTACCGGCACCCTGAATCTTCTGGACGTCCTGTCCCGGCTGCCCAGAACTCCAAAGATTCTGTTCGCCTCTTCGTGCGAGGTGTACGGAAACGTCGATCCCGCCAAACCACCCGTTACCGAAAACTACCCCACTATACCCATCAACATCTACGGGTTGAGTAAATTGCATGCCGAGGATGTCTGCCACTTTTACACCAGGGAGCACGGGATGCTGATAGTCATAACCAGGGGCTTTAACCACACCGGGCCTGCTCAGGCGCAGAGTTTTGTTTTCCCCCACTAGGCCAACACCCTGGCCAGGATAGAAAAAGGACTCAAAGAACCGACACTAAAGATGGGCAACCTCTCGGTGAGAAGGGATTTTCTGGACGTGCGCGACGTGCTCAAAGCGTACATGAGCGCGATGGATGAAGCCAGGGGAGGAAGCGTGTACAACGTAACTTCGGGGCGCTGCATATCTATCTCCGAAGGTGTACGTATGATGGTTGAAATTTCCGATTTAAGCGTTAATATAATACAGGAAAGCTCGCGGATGCGTTCATACGATATCCCGCAACTCTCCGGAGACGCATCCCTCATTGAAAAGGATTTAGGCTGGCGTGCCGAGATTACGCTGGAGCAGACTTTCAAGGATTTGCTCGCATACTGGAGAGCAAAGGAAGGCGTAGAATGAAGCTACACGTATTCGGGGTAAGAGGCAGCCTGCCCGCCCCATCTGCGAAGAATTTCAACACCTCCATCTACGGGGGCAACACAACCTGTTGCTATCTACAGGCAGGGCCGTTCCGCATCATCTTCGACATGGGTTCGGGCGCAAGAATGCTGGGCAATCACCTGATGAAGAAAGGCGTCATCGGCAAAAACTTCATCTTCCTCCTGACCCACTACCACTCCGACCACATTCAGGGTATCGGGTTCTGCGTACCCTTCTACATCAAGAGCAATACCTTCTTCATCCACGGCTTCACCCCTGAAGGCAGGGAGAACATCGACCCTCTCCGGAACGTGGTTCTACAGGCGCTGGGCGAACAGCAGGCAAGCCCCTTCTTTCCGGTGCCCCATTCGCTCCTGCCCGCCCGGAAGATATACAACGCCCACAATCGAATGTTTTCCGAAACCTTCTACTACCTGCACCGGAACGACAATTATTTCTTCATCTCGGAGAAGGACTCCGCTGAAACCGCCTCGATTGAGCGGCAAGATTTGCTGAAGATAACCACCATACCGCTGCACCATCCCAACGGATGCCTGGGTTATAGAATAGACTACGGCGACGAATCCTTCGCCTTCTGCACCGACAACGAACCCCTGGCTTACCCTAATCATCAGATCAATACCATATGCAAAGACGTTGACGTAATAGTGCTCGACGGCCAGTACACCGCCGAACAGCTTTCCGGACCGACCCAGACCTACGGACACGGAAGCCCTGAACTGTGCGTGGATCAAGCCATTGCATGCGGCGCAAAGAAACTCATGATTACCCACATGGACCCCGCCCATGACGATAAGAATGTGGCACCGATGGAGGTAGAATGCAAGACCTACCTGGCAAAGAAAAAGAAAAAAACACCTGCAAGCGTTGAATTTGCAAAAGAGGGCAAGTCCTGGGATATTTGACCCAGATACCTTGACCTTCAACTATTCATAGATTAATGTCAGAAAGACGCAACCTGAAG
>JAUVJT010000175.1 GCA_030592225.1 Candidatus Stahliibacteriota bacterium
CAGCGCCTTTTCCAGACTCGGCGGATACGCAGCGTATCACGCGTTTTTTTTTCTCGAAAGTGCCGTCATCGTGCAGGATGAAATTGTGCTCCACGTAGAGGTTTACGTAGCGGGCATCGGTCTCAGGCAGGGTAAGGGTAGAGAGCAACTGCTCGAGCAGGGGATCGTCAATATCTTCAAGGGTTTTCCATTCCTCCCCTTCCCTTGGCTGGGGAAGGTCAAGGCTTCGCACCTCGGAGCATGCCAGGGCAAGTTTTTTGTCTTTGGTCTTAAACCACACACTGTCGGCAGTTATACGCTGGAGTTGTCCTATTGCTTCTTCGCCGTCAAGCAGGTAGATTACGTCATGGCTCGTTCTTATCGCTTTCCGGCATCCGGTGATCAGCAGAAGAAGGGTAAGAAAAGACAGGAATTGCTTCATTGTCCATCTCCTTGCAGCACAACGAGTATGGGTTTTTTGTGATAGCTGGTGATGGAGTTGAGTGTTTTTTGATATTTGGGGTATCTTTCCGGCTGGATTATTCGTTCCGGACGTGAGAAATCATCCTCAAAGTAGATGAGATTTCCCACCTCCTGGATATAGGTGGCGGTGTAGGAGACTTCCGGGATGGCCAGAGATATATCACCGGGTACGTAGTCTATCTTCCAGTCCGGCGGCAGCTTCAGGGTCGCCGTGTGACGTATTGCTTCGCTCGTGGCATAGGAGAAGGGAAATTTGCGGGTCTCGATGCTCAATTCATCAAAGGTAAGCCGGTTGCCTATCTCGGGCAGGTTTATGATGGCCACAGGCCCTGCGAATTTCACGTAATCCTTGACCCGGTAGCTCATCTTTAAGCTTAGTTGTTTACTGAGATCCTCGACGTTTATCAATTCGTAGCTTATCAACTCCGCGTCGGGTGATACCGATTTTACCATCTGTTCAAAGCGCATGCGGCGGTCTTCTTCGCGGGAGACGTAGTTCCAGTAGTATCGCAGTCCGGTTTCATAATCGCCGCGATAGAAGCTTTGATAATGAACCGTCAGGGCGCCTGTCTCATCGATCTCTAAATCAAGATGATATTCGCGCTGCTGCAGCCCGGGTTCGGGGACGGGGATTATCTCCACCTTGCGTTTCTGTGAATTTACCGCGTACACGCCGTGGTCGCCGGCATTGAACGAAGGGTAGCGGGAGAACCCGCCGTTGGAAGAGCCGGTGGCATCGAGGTAGAAGCTGGTGTCTTGCAGGAATACCTCGGTTATGCAGTGATTGCCGTAGTAGTTGGGGAGAGCGGGGTCGAGCATCGCCACGCTGTAGTTGGTACCCACGTAAACCGGATCGGCATCAATCCTTGCCGCTCTCAGCATCGTCGAGAACAGGATGGCTTTATCGGTGCAATCCCCAAAGCCCTGATCCAAGGTGAATTGCGCAGGATGACCTGATACCCCTGAGGAGGCGGAGCCTTTGATGGAGATGTAGCGGATGTTTTGCTGTACCCAGTAGTATATGGCCGCGATTTTCTTCTCGGCGGTCTCGGCATCGGCAGTCAGGCTGTCGGCAAGCGTCTGTAATTCAGGGGTAATTTTCAGACGTTCATTCTGAAATCCCGCATACCAGTCATGGATGGCGTCCCAGCTTTCCTGGTTGGTAACGTCCACCCGGGTCAGAAAGTCGCCTTCCGGCGGTGCGCCAGGTTCGGGAACGTAGGGAGCCATATTCTTTGCGGTCCAGGTGTAAATCATGCGTCCCCTGGCTGCCTCCTGCCTGAATTTAACCTCATTCTCCTCATCGTTATAGCGCTTCCATTGTATAAACTCATCTTCAGGTACGTCCACGGTAAGTCGGGAGTAGATGAAGGGATCGTCGCTCTCAAAAAAGTAGCCGGCATCGAATATCTCCTTATTCCAGGGATTGAACCGGATGTTCTCGTAAGAATATTCCACGATGTCGCCTATCTGCACCTCAGGTAAGGTAAAGGTTACCCATTTTCCCTTGCCAAAGAAGACGATGCCACGAGGAGGCGTTTCGATCCGGATGTTTGCAGGATTCAGTTCGACCATCCTGCCCGACGGCTTGATAACCCGGGCAAAATGAATCTTGACCTCGTTATCACCCTCCCTGAAATAGTGGCAGAACGTTGCCACTCCTTTGCGCGCTTCCGAAAGTACAATATAAGCCATGTGATAGGAGTAGTTGCGGGTGCCGTCTTCATGCAGGGTATTTTTGCCGTCATCAATCAACAGAATCCCCTGGGCATCGGGGAAGCGTTTTATGGCATCAGCAGTCCTGTCCAGAAGTTCCTGAACGTCCGCATCGGCGCTTGCCGCTTCGGTTTCCTGTTCGCCCCGGGTTTCGAAAACAATTTCTTTTATTTCGCTTCGAGGTATCGTATCTTCATCGGTTACCACGACCGCGCCGTCGAAGGTAAGGAATTCGCTCTCAAAGCTTGCACCATCATGGAGATTTATCCTTGCCGCAAACACAATCCCCACCATGCTCATCCAACATATCATCCAACGTTTCATTAATCCTCCAGGAATTATTTGAATTATCTAAAGCTAAAACTTACTTAATTCTAAGCTAAAGCCAGGAGTAGTCAAGCTCCCAGGAGGCTGCCTGAGACCGAAGGGAAGCGGCTACCAAAGGGAGCTTCAATGTCGAATACGCTTGCGACGAAGTCAAACCACAGATTACACAGATAACAACTCCTTACAGTCGTTTTCCTGCGGTAGGGCTCCCTGCGATCGCCCTCCTTCGGTATCACAGACTAGGAGGAAACCTTGACTCAGGCAAGTTGCGTAGATATATGTCTTATCGTTGCTCTCCGATTTTCGCTCTGTGTTCTTTGTGTCCTCTGTGGTTAATAATTTCCCCCACAAATAGGGTGGCGCTGTATTCTCGGACAAGCTACTTGGGCTTTCCCCGCAGGCCGAAACCCAGCTTGCGGGCAACGATAAGTGTCCAGGTAATTGATATGATAAACGCGCCTGCGTCGGAGAGCGGAAGGGAGTACCAGATGCCTTTTTGTCCGTAGAAATGAGTCAGCAGCAGGAGCGCGGGTACAAGTATGATGAGTTGGCGCGAGAGTCCTATCACCGCCGCGGGTACGCCCTTGCCGATTCCCTGGAAGAAGCTTGAGAAGGCTATCTGGGGACCGACGAAGAAAAACGCAAAGAAAGAGATGCGCATGGCCTGGGTGGCCAGAGGCAGGAAGCTGGGATCGCGGTTAAAGATGCTTACCAGCTCACGGGGAAAAATAATTGCGACAAGCGCGACTGTTGTCGTGATCGCTGCAGAGATGAGCGCCGCTCTTATGACCGTCCCGCGCACCCGATGGAGTTTTCCGGCTCCGAAGTTGTAGCCGATAATCGGCAAAGCCCCGGTGGAGATGCCGATGCACGGCAGGAATCCAAGCTGGAAGATGCGGTAGATAACCCCAAAGGCGGCAATGACCAGGTCGCCGAATTGTTTGGCTACGTTGTTCACGACAGCCATAACAAAGCTTCCCACCAGGGTCATAAGCATCTGCGGGCCGCCCACCGCGTATATTTGACCCCAAATCTTAAATCTTGGTTTGAAGTAGGACGCCTTGAGCCTAAAGCTCGTCTTGTTGCTGAACAGGTAGGAAATGACTATCACGGCGCCTATGGAGCGCGCGATTATGGTTGCCGTTGCCGCGCCCTGAACCCCCATATCCAGAACGTAGATGAAGATGGGGTCGAGACCTATGTTGATGAGCGCGCCGGTGATCATGATGACCATGGGCAGGTTGGGGTTGCCCTCGGCCCTGATGAGGTTGTTGCCTATCATGTTGATGAAAACAACTATCGCTCCCGAAGCGACAACTATCATGTAGGAGTATGCGTCGCCGATGATGGCGTCGGATGCTCCCAGAATCCGCAGTAAGGGATAACCAACCGTGTGTCCGGCAATTGCGGCGAGTATCCCCAGTATCACGATGATTATGAGCGCCTGTCCCACCACCTGGTTAGCTTCTTCCACCCGGCCCTGACCCAGCCTGCGCGAAATCAGCGACGAGACCCCGATTCCTGTTCCTGAACCAATGGCGATGAACACCAGTTGCAGGGGAAAGGCCACGGTTAAGGCGGCGATGGCCCCGGGGCCCAGCCCGCCCACGAAGATGGTATCAACCATGTTGTAGGTAGCGTTGACCAGCATGGCTATCATACCGGGCAGGGAGAATCGCCACAGCAGTTTGCCTATCGGCTGGGTTCCCATCAATTCAGACCGGCTGGGAGCGGGGGAGGAGGTTTGGTTAGACATTGGGGTTGATTATAGTTACTTTGATGCCGCGGTCAATGTTATGGGGCGGGGCTATTTAGTTGGACAAAAGCTGGTCAAAAGATGGTCATAAGCTGGACGGAGTTTTTCTATCCGCAGATTCCGCAGATGACACAGATTTGAAGATGACGCCTCGTTTTACTCATCTTCCTTCGGTGAAAGATTAAAGATGACAACTCCCTATGGTCGTTTTCCTACGG
>JAUVJT010000146.1 GCA_030592225.1 Candidatus Stahliibacteriota bacterium
ACTACTCCCCATTCGTGCTGGTGTACGGAACCCTTGGCGATTCTGCCGCCACTGCCAGGCTCTTTGCAATGGCCAGAGGAGAAGCGCAGGCCTGGTGGGTGCGGGCTAACGGCACTGCAAGGATAGTTCCTGACACCGCGGTAACCGACGAGATGATTGAGCGCTACAACCTTATCCTGTACGGCAATGCCGAGCAGAACGTAATAACCGCAGGGATCGAAACCAGTTTGCCCATCCGGATTGAGGACGGGCGTTTCGTGTTTGGGAGTGAGACACTGCCCTCAGCCGCGGACGCGGCCCTGTTCGTTTATCCAAACCCGTTGAATCCAGAAAAGAAGGTGCTGGTGCGTGAAGGCATCGGCTCCGACGGTCTGGGCCGCTCCGGCTACTTCTCAACCCTGTATTCAGGCGCCGGGATTCCCGACTACGTCATCTGGGGCGATGCGGTCAGTGACAAAGGCTGGGGCGGGGTTGTAAGAGCAGGATTCTTCACCGCAGATTGGAAGATTACAACTCCTTGCAGTCGTTTACCTTGCGGTACGCAGATAAGAACGTCATTGTGAGGTAGCGAAGCGACGAAGCAATCTAAGGATAGGACTTCGAGTATCTACTGTTTAGCTTCGTAAAAGTCCTCTCCCCCGTGAAGGGATACTGCAGCCTTGTTTTCGGTAATTAATGCCTCTAAGGCCGCTTTTGAGCGCTCCGGGGGTATGCCCAGGCTCTGCTCGATCTGTTTTATGGTCATGGGACGACGGGCGATTGCCGCAAGGATCAACTCCTTGTGCCCGTGAGCTGAAACCTGCTTGCCCGATTTTCGGTAAGGCAGCACCGCCTCGGTGTCCGGGGGTAGCTTCTGGGCGATGGCTTCCAGTTCTTTGTAGGAGAGAGCAAGCGCGGACTTCTCAGATGGCGGTCGCACCACGGTGTTGAGTTGAACCTTTGTGTGTCGCATACGGGAGAGAATGGAAAACAGGGATTCGACGTGTTCCGGTGAGTCATTGATGCCTTTCACAAACAGTATTTCCACCCACAGCTCGCCTGAGAATTCGTTGGAGAAGGTAACCAGACCCTCAATCATCCGCTTGAAGTCAAGATCGGGGTGGGGACGGTTGATTTTGCGCCAGGCCTCTTGGGTCGAGGCGTCGAGCGATGGCACCACCAGATCGGCTTCCATGAGTTCGCTGCGAACCTGGGGCATCCACAGCAGGGAGGAGTTGGTGAGCGCCGCAACCTTTTTGCCGGTCTGGGTTTTGATTTCACGAATCAGCCAACCGATGTCCGCATTGAGTGTCGGCTCGCCCGAACCGGAAAAGGTTATGTAGTCAGGGTTGGTCTGGGCTGCAACCAAGACGACCTCTGCAAGAATTTCTTCCTTGGGAAAGAAGGATTTACGTTCAATGGTAAGATCAGAGGTACGTCCAAGCTGGCAGTAGATGCAGTCTATGGTGCAGGTTTTGAAGGGCAGGATGTCCACGCCCAGGGATAGCCCAAGACGTCTTGAGGGAACCGGGCCGTAGGTGTAATTCATGTTAATATAACCACAGATTACACAGATTAAAAAGAACATTTTGACCGTTTCGTAACTCTTCTTTGTGATCTTTGTGCGCTTTGTGGTTCATCATCGAGTTTCTTCTAAAAGCTGCGGCATTATCTCGCCAGCCGGGCCTTGCAGGAAGTAGTCGGTAATAGGGGTTATGGCGGACGGCTCCGGGTTGATTTCGATAACGCAAGCATCGTTGCGCCGGGCAAGGAAAGGAAGCTGGGCAGCAGGATAAACCAGACCCGACGTACCGATAACGATGCAGCAATCTGCTTGTGCAGCGAATCTGAACGACTGCTCCAGTACGTCAGGGTCAAGCTGCTCGCCGAACCACACCACCTTGGGTCGCATAACGCCGGAGCAGTCATCACGGGTGCAGGAAGGAACCTCTCCGGTTAATTCACTGACAGATTCATCGGCCTCGTAACCGCATTTCATGCAGTAGGAGCGAAAGATGTTGCCGTGCAGTTCCATTACCCGTTTTGCCCCGGCTATCTGATGAAGGTTGTCGATGTTCTGGGTGGCCAGCAGAAAATCATCGTGGCGCTCATCGAGTTCAGCCACCGCGTAGTGGGCGGGATTGGGCTTGACCTTGCGCATCAGGTTGCGGCGGAAACGATACCACTCCCAGACTTCTTTGGGACGTTGCTGAAACGCCTCGGGAGTAGCGAAATCTTCCACCTTGAACTTATCCCACAGCCCTCCGGCCTCGCGGAAGGTTGGAACCCCCGACTCCCTGGATATGCCTGCACCTGTGAACACCATGATTTTGCAGGCTTTCTGAATTGCGTCGCGTGCTTTTTTAATCTTGTCCTGCATGATCAATAACCACAGTGGCGCAGAAATACCGAGTTACTATAAGGGCGAGGCATGCCTTGCCCCTACAGTTACAATATGTCTTAATGTTCAACTCATCCATAGAGGTGTGTTACGGTGTGTTACGGGGATGCAAATTCCTTGCCCAGATGGAACGCGGCGATGTTAGAATCCACGTACTTGGGCTTGAACCCGTCGCGGATGACCTCTTCGTAAAGCGCGTCATCAAACGAAAGGAACTCCGAGAGCGTACCCAGCATAATTACGTTCTGGGCGCGCGGGTTCTTGACCTTTAAGGCATTCTCGAATGCGGGAACCGCAACCCTGTTGGGCGCGAATTTTGCAAGTCTTTCCTCGATGTCAGCGGGATATTCTCGCTGCGCAGTGTACACCTCAGGCGGGGCAATCTCATACGGATCGTAGATTAACCGTCCATGTTCCGGATTAAGGAATGCGATGTGACGCACCGCTTCCAGGTGCTCCATGGATACCATGAAATCGGCGCTCCCTTGCGGGATAAGAGGCGAGTAGACCTTCTTGCCGAAGCGCACGTGGGTGGTAACCGAGCCGCCGCGCTGTGCCATGCCGTGTATCTCGGATTTTTTTACGTCCAGACCGGCGCGCATGGCAACTTCGCATAGCAGGTTGGAGAACTTGAGTATTCCCTGGCCGCCGACCCCGGCGACGAATATATTAGTTGTCTTCTGAAGCATGAATCGCTCCTTTCGGGCAAATCTGAGCGCAGATAGAACAGCCCGTGCACAGCACCGGGGTTATGTAGGCCTTCTTCTCTTCTGCCTTGAAACTGATGGCAGGACATCCAATCTGGATGCAAATCTTGCACCCGTTGCATTCGTCTTCGTTTATCCAGTACGGCTTTTTCCACATACTGCGGTCGTAAAGAGGGCAGGCGCGTTTGGTGATGAC
The DNA here is from genome assembly GCA_030592225.1 of Candidatus Stahliibacteriota bacterium. Taxonomy (GTDB): domain Bacteria; phylum Hydrothermota; class Tepidihabitantia; order B3-TA06; family B3-TA06; genus B3-TA06. The sequence goes on from JAUVJT010000146.1 coordinate 3,284, forward strand.
CACTGCGGGTTCGTCAAGGTTGATGGCTTCGGTCAGCACCTCCTTGGTGGCCGCATAGTCGTAGGGATCAACCACTTTGACGTATTTGACTCCCAGGGCGCGTGCCACCTCTGCCGGATCAATCTCGACCGCATCGGCGCCCATCAGGGTTTTGCCCGTGCCCGGATGCTGTTGGTGACCGGTCATGGCGGTGATGCGGTTATCCATGATTATCACGGTGATGGGTGAGGAATTGTAGACAACGTTGGCCAGACCGGTAAGCCCGGAGTGAAAGAAGGTGGAGTCACCGATAACGGCGACTATCTTGCGGTTTTTCTGCTTTTCATCCTGTACCAGATCGAGCGCCTTGCGGATGCCGTGCGCTACGGTGATGGAGGCGCCCATGTCAACGCAGGTGTCCATGGCATTAAGAGGCGGCAGCGCTCCAAGGGTGTAGCAGCCGATGTCGCCGGTGATGATGGGCTTAAGGCGCGCAAGGATAGCAAACACCGGACGGTGGGTGCAGCCCGGACAAAGCGCAGGCGGACGAGCAGGAACGTCTCCGACATCCAGAGGCGCTGTCTCCTCGTCAAAGAAAGCCTTGCGCAGACGGTCAGGGTTGAGTTCGAGGACACGGGGGACTTTTTCCTTACCTATGCAGTCAACACCCATGGCCTTGACTGCGGTCTCGATGATGGGGTCGTTCTCTTCAACGATGAAGATTTTTTTCACCCTGGAGGCAAGCTCGCGCACCAGCTTTTCAGGCAAGGGATGCGACATACCCAGTTTGAGGAACCAGGCATCAGGATAGGCTTCTCTGGCATAGGTGTAGGCCACGCCGTCGGCAATGATGCCTACGCTCTCCTCGCCTTCCTCGATTCTATTAATGTCGGTGGTTTCTGAAAATTCCTTGAGAGCAAGCATCCGTTCCTCGAGCGAAGCGTGCAGCTTGCGGGCAAAGGCGGGCAGGATGAGATTCTTCTGTATCTTTTTCTCGTAGCCCTTGATGGGTACGGACCGGCGATCCTCGCACGTTACCACCCCGTTGGCGTGTGAGGTGCGGGTGGTAAGCCGGACTATTACCGGGATGTTGAAGCGCTCGGATATATCAAACGCCAGCTTGGTAAAGTCCTTGCACTCCTGGCTGTCCGAAGGGCACAGCACCGGCACCTTGGCCGCGATGCCATAGTAGCGGTTGTCCTGCTCGTTCTGGGAGGAGTGCATTGACGGATCGTCGGCAGTGATTACCACCAGACCGCCGTGCGAGCCGATGTATGCAGACGAGAAGAACGGGTCGGCGGCCACGTTGAGTCCCACGTGCTTGGACGCGTATAACGCCCGGGCGCCTGCCATGGACGCGCCCAGGGCCACTTCATAGGCCACCTTCTCGTTGGTTGACCACTCGCAGTAAATGTCGGAATAGGTGACGACCGCCTCAAGTATCTCGGTCGAGGGCGTGCCCGGATAGGCCGCGGCAATGTGACAGCCGGCCTCCCACGCTCCCTGGGCTACCGCCTCGTCGCCTGACAGGAATTTCTTATTACTGGTATTACTCATACGTCATGGCCTCCTCTTCTCCGGTAAGGACACGCAGGGCGCCCAGAGCAAGCGCCTGAAGCTCATCCTCGCCCGGGAAGACTAGAATGTTCGGGGTTATGAACGAAATCTTGCGCTTAATCGCTTCAATTAAACTTGGTTCGTACGCCATCCCGCCGGTCAGGACTATCGCGTCCACCTGACCTGAAAGCACCGCTGACTGGGCAGCTATCTCCTTGGCAATCTGCTGAACCATGGCGCGAAGGATGAGCGCGGTCTTCTTCTCCCCTGCCTCGGCTTTCCGATAGAGCGGGCTGATGTCGTCGGAGCCAAGATAGGCCAGGAGACCGCCTCGTTTGGTGATCTTTTTGCGCATGGTTTTCTCGTCATATTTACCGGAAAAGCAGAGTTTTATCAACTGAGTCACCGGCAGGTAACCGGTGCGCTGTGGAGAGAAGGGCCCGCCGTCATTGGCGTTGTTCACGTCAATCTGACGTCCCTTACTATGCGCGCCGATGGAGATGCCGGTTCCCAGGTGGGCGATGACCAGATTGAGGTCTTGGTATTTCTTACCCATTTCAGACGCGGCCTTGCGCCCCACCATCTTCATGTTCAGGGCATGGGATAAGGAGCGGCGCTTTATCTCAGGCAGGCCGGAGATGCGCGACTCGTCAGTAAACTCATCAACCGATACCGGGTCAACGATGAACGCGGGGATACCGGCAGGCGCGGCAATCTCACTAGCCAGTAATGCTCCAAGGTTGGATGGATGGTCAG
>JAUVJT010000186.1 GCA_030592225.1 Candidatus Stahliibacteriota bacterium
ATTCTTATAACCAAGCGAGCGTTTGACCGTTATAATTTGAAGAATACACTTTATGTAGTACGTGATGGTGAGGAAGCCCTTGATTTTATCTATCGCCGCGGCGATTTTGAGGATGAATCTATTCCCACCCCGGGTCTTATTCTTCTCGACATTAACATGCCCAGGATGACCGGGATTGAAGTATTGCGGCATCTGAAAAACGATCCGGATAAAAAGCGAATCCCCATAGTAATGCTTACTACTTCCCGCAGGGAGCAGGATAAAATTGAGAGCTACAACCTGGGGGTGAATTCCTACGTGGTTAAACCCGTGGATTTCAATAAATTCATTGAAGCGGTTACCACCATCAATTTGTACTGGAGTCTTAACCAGTTGCCGGAATAACAGGAGATGCTTTGAGCGTAGATCCGGGTAAAGAAAAGAAGAATTCAGGAAAAACTCCTGAAAGGAAGGCTGACTCGGCAGAGAACGTCGCCGGGAAGCACGTTACCCGGGGTTCCGTGCGGGATAATTCAACCGATGTGAAGCAGGGGAACTCGAGAAAAGGACAAACCGATGCATCCCTCAATCTTGAGGAATTGCTGGAGCTTATTGCCGCCGACCAGGATTATCCTTTGGATCAACTCAAACATCACATCGGTTTCCATGGTGTGCAATACGAGATACTCAAGGCTTTTCGCAAGCGTGAGGCAGCGCTTAGAGCGAAGCTGGAGAAAGAAGCGGAGAAGTCCAGGAAAGAGGTGGAAGACAGGCTGGAGAAGCTGAGGCATTCAGAAGAGCGTTACCGTACCCTGCAAGCCAACATTCCGGTGGGAATCTTTCGCTCCACACCGACCGGAAAAATCCTGTCGGCCAATCTTGCGCTGGTCAGGATGCTGGGTTACGATTCAGAGGAGGAGCTTTGCGCGGTTTCAGTGAGGGACCTGTATCTTCTGGCGGAGAGGCGTCGGGAGTTTATCAAGAACCTGGAATCTGCCGGATCGGCCACCGACTTCGAGGCCCAGATGAGGCAAAAGGACGGTTCCGGGCTGTGGGTTTCGCTCAGCGCCACCGCGGTTAAGGATGATAAGGGAAAGGTTCATTTCGACGGAATCATTGAAGACATCACCGAGCGCAAGCGTGCCGAGGAGGAGCTGCGTGAGCGGGAGGAGCTTTACCGCACTCTGGTAGATACCGCCCAGGAGGGGATCACCATCGTGGACCTGGACGAGAACATGGTTTTCGTCAATCCCAGGATGGCGGAGTTCTTTGGATATGAACCTGATAAGCTCATAGGTCGTTCGTTTCTGGATTTCGTCCCTCCTGAAGAAGCGGAGCTTATTCGTTCCCAGACCTCTCAGCGCAGACAGGGAGAGACCTCCCGTTACGAATTAACCCTGGTTCACAAGAATGGCACCCACCAGAGAGTGCTTATAGCCGCAGCTCCGCTCTACGATGCAGAGGGTAAGCCTTACGCCGCCATAGGTGTATTCACCGACATAACAGATCGCAAGCGGGCAGAGGAGGAACTCAAGCGCCGCGGCGATAAGCTGCGTGAAAGCGAGGAGCTTTACCGTACTCTGGTCGACGCCGCCCAGGAGGCGATCATTCTCGATGATCCCGACGAGAACATCGTTTTCATCAATCCCACCGCGGCGCGCCTGCTCGGTTATCCGCCGGAGGAGTTGATCGGACGATCGCTGTTTGATTTTATCCCCCCTGAAGAGGTAAAGGCACTGCGTTCCCAGACCGCCTACCGTATCACCAAGCAAGAGAGTTCCCGGTACGAACTGACCCTCGTTCACCAAAGCGGCTCCTCCCGCAGGATGCTTGTTACCGGAGCGCCTGTCTACGATGCAGAAGGAAAGATCAAGGCCACCATGGGGGTGTTCACCGATATCACCGAGCTTTCGGTACTTGTCGAAATCGGGCGGGCGATAAGTTCGACCCTCGATGTTAACGAGATTTACGGCGTCATCCACGAACAGGTCAAGCGTCTTATCAATGCGGACAATTTCTATATCGCTCATTACAGCAAGGAAGCCGACGAGGTCACCTTTCCCTACGCGTTCCAGGAGGGGCGTCTCAAGCCGTGGGCATCACGTCGGGGGGGCAAGGGTATGACCGAGTACGTGATTCGCACTGGTAGACCTCATCTTTCCCATGGTGACAGCAAGGAAGAAGCTGCAAAAATCGGGGTGGAGCTTATCGGGAAGACTTCGCACTCCTGGTTAGGCGTACCCATGATCATACGCAACGAGGTGATTGGGGTGATGGCGGTTCAGTCGTTTGATCCGGAAATCACCTACTCTGAAAAGGATATGGGTTTTATGGAAACCGTGGCCCACCAGGCGGCCCAGGCGGTGGAAAATGCTCGCGCCTATTTCAATCTGGAACAGAGATTAACCGAGCTTTCAGTGTTCAACGAGATAGGCCGCGCCCTGAGTTCCACCCTGAAGATGGATGAACTGATGGATGTTCTCTTAAATCAAACCAGACGCCTCATGTATGCCGACGACTTCTTCATCGCCTCCTACGACGAAGATACCAACGTGATTGAGTTCCCGCTGTACCTGGAGAAGGGTGAAGTTACCGAGCTGCCTGCCCGTCCGTTTGGCCAAGGCATGACCGAGCACGTTATTAGTTCCCGGGAACCGCTGTTGATACAGGGGGAGAATTTTGAACAGACGTGCAAACGTCTGGGTATAGAAATGATTCTTCACGGCGAACCGGCGCTTTCCTGGCTGGGAGTACCCATGGTTTCCCACGATAAGGTGTTGGGAATCATATCGGTACAGAGCACCGAGGAGTCTCACGTATTCGACGAGAATCACACCCGGCTCCTTGCCTCCATCGCCAACCAGGCAGCGGGCGCGTTTGCCAATGCCCGGGCCTATTCCAAGCTCGAACGAAAATTAACCGAGCTTTCCATCTTCAACGAGGTGGGCTACGCATTGGGTTCCACCCTGGATTTGGACGAGCTTCTTAAGGTTATCTATACCCAGACCAGCCGGGTGATGGATACCGAAAGTTTCTACATTGCGCTGTGCGACGAGAATGCGGGCGTCATCGAGTTTCCCCTGTACATGAAGGATGGGAAGCCGATGGAGCTGCCTGCGCGTCCGTTCGGCAAAGGGCTTACCGAGCATGTTATCAAAAAACGTAAGTCTCTTCTTATAAAAGAAGATGTGGCGAACGCTGCCCTCAAGTTGGGGATAGGCAGGGTGGTGACCGGGGCAGAGGCCAAGTGCTGGCTGGGAGTTCCCATGATCTTCCAGGACAGGGTTATCGGCGTTATGACCGTCCAAAGTACGCGCAAGGCGGGTCTTTACGACGAGGATCACGAGCGACTCCTTTCCTCGATGGCCAACCAGGCTGCGGGTGCGGTGGCAAATGCGCGGGGCTATTCGGAGTTAGAAGAGAGGCTGACCGAGCTTTCAGTATTCAACGAGATAGGTACTGCGCTCGGTTCAGTGCTTGAATTCGACGAATTGCTTGACGTTATTTATCAGCAGACCGGCCGCGTCATGGATACCGATCAATTCTACATCTCGCTGTACGATGAGAAGACTAAAACCATAGAATTCCCGCTTGTTATAGAGAAAGGTAAGCGTGTAGAGACAGCCTCTCGCAAGTTTGGTAACAGTATATCCGAACGAGTTATCACTACCCGCAGTCCTTTACTGATTAAACGTGATTTCAGAAAAACCCTCCATGATATAGGTGCAGATATAATCCTTGAGGAGGGTGAAGCGGAGCCTTTGTGCTGGCTGGGTGTGCCCATGATTTCGGCAGATAAGGTAGTGGGAGTCATGGTTGTGCAGAGTGTTGATAAGGAAGAGGTGTTTGACGAAGACGACCGGCGTATCCTCGCAACCATCGCCAGCCAGGCGGCGGGAGCAATTGCCAATGCCCGTGCATATGCAATGCTTGAGCGGAGTGGGGAGGAATTAAAGGCGCTGCTTGAAACCAGTAGCGCGGTTTCGGCAACTCTGGATGAGGAAAAGGTAGCCCATCTTATTGCGGTTAAAGCTACGGAACTGATAGGAGCCAACGGGTGTACGGTTTACAGATTTGATCCCGGTATCGAGGAATTGGTTCCTGTAACTACTACCGTTGTGGAAGGTCGCGAGGAGGTCTTGGGTCAACACATATCTGGTGGTGAGGGTATAACCGGTCAGGCGGCGGCCGAGAAACGGGCTATCCTTGCAAACAACGTGCATCACGATCCCAAGGCGGCACG
>JAUVJT010000119.1 GCA_030592225.1 Candidatus Stahliibacteriota bacterium
GATCGTTCAAAACCCGGCATCCGCTTCCCCGACCTGCCGCTTCTTGAGATATCTTCTTCCCGCATACGAAAGCGCATAGCAGTTGGGAAAACCATTCGTAACTGGGTGAAGCCCAGGGTGGAGACGTATATTAAAAACGAGCAGCTTTACAAGGAGATTTCATGAGTGTTTTGTGGAAAGATGTTAGAAACTGGCTTGCCGATGCCACCAAATCAGCCATAAAGGAAACCGAGGATCTGGCGCGCCGGGGTCGAATAAAGATGGAGATACTGGGAATCAACACCGCCCTGAACGACAAATTCCTGGCTCTGGGCGGCGTGGTGTATGAACTGTTAAAGAAAGGCGAACGAACCTCCATCAAGAACGATGAGAAGGTGAAGAAGCTGGTGGCAGAAATAGCCAAACTGGAAACACAGCTGGGTGCAATGAAAAAAGAGCGGCCTGAGAAGAAAACAAAATCAACAACTACCAAAAAGACCTCATCGGCAAAACCTTCCACCAAGAAAGCTCCCCCCAGGAAAGCTAAGAAGACCCCGACAAAGACGGCATCAAAAAAAGCCGCAACGGGCAAAACCCCCGGTAAAAAGCCAACAAAGCAGACTGCGAAGACAACCGGTAGGCAAGTCGCCCCGAAGAAATCTGCACCCAGGACTTCTGCAAAGAAATCCCCTCCAGCCAAGAAACGCGCGACGAAATCAAAGGGAAAACCGAAGGAGTAAAACTTTTCCTTATTCCGGTATCCTTAGCCTGGTATAACCCCATTCGTCCACGTCGCCTACCTCATCGGAAACAATGGTATTGATCACGAAATCGGTATCTGGATCAATGATGGTTATTACCGTACCTACGCCAGAGATAACTACTATCTTATTGACAGCCGCAGAATAAGCTATGTCGCAAGGTCCGTCGCAGACCTCAATGGTTTTAACCACCACCTTGGACTCAAGGTCTATGACCGACACCTTGTTGAAGTTACCGTGCTCCATTAGTCCCCCTGTGTTGTGGCATACGTATAGCTTGCCGTTACAAAGGACTAACCTACCTACCCATTCTCCAACTTGAATAACCGTTATCTGATTTCCTGAAAGATCGAATATGGCAACAGCATCATTTGGAATATCCGGCCCCTGACCGTTGTTGATTGACGAACAGAATAAGCTGTCTCCAATCACAGTTGCGTATAGTAAAGAGGCACCCAGGGCATTGATATAAACCGATTCTCCCAGGAGAGAATCATTGACCGCATCGAACCCTTGGATAAACTGGCTGTCGGAGTCCCAGTCCGTATACAAAAGGTAGGCGCTCCCGTCGCTAAAGGAAAGGATGTTCTCAACTATCCCTGAGAAGCGGAAGGTATCTATTATTCCAGGATTAACAAGGTCTATCTCAGTGGCCACCACGTCCGTATCCGCCCAAAGCATTATATTGTGAGCAACAAAGGCCTTTGTTCCGCCTGCAAAGGGATGTATATCACAAGGCGCGATAGACGTAGGGATCGAGTCAACAACCGGCTTATCCCTGGTTACGTCAACGGCGAGCACGCATTCTCCATCATCCACCGCTATCTTAAACCAGGAAATAGGAAGGAATACCAGGTTGTTGTTCGTAACCGCAAAGTCATGCATTACATATTGTTCCTTCACGACCTGGCGGTATCCTACTATCTTCTCTTCGTCCAGGTCAAGCACCGTTATGGTATTCTCTCCGCCGACGCTGCGCAGGATGAACGCCGGATGCGTAGGTACGGAGATGGGTTCACCGAAGTCGTCACGGTTACAAGCCACACATCCCGCTAAAGCAGCGAGAAAGACGTAAAGGTATATCCTTCTTAATCTCACCTTACTGTGGTATCCTTAGCCTGGTATAGCCCCATTCGTCCACGTCGCCTACCTCGTCGGAAACTATGGTGTTGGTTACCTCATCGGTATCTGGATCAATAATGGTTATTACCGTGCCTACGCCTGAAACCACTACTATTTTGTTGGTCGCGGCAGAGTAAGCGATATCCTCCGGTGCGTTGCAGACCTTGATGGTCTTGATGACCGATTTGAATTCCAGATCTATCACCGATACCTTGTTGTGGTTGCCGTGTTTCATAAGCCCCCCTGTGTTATGGCATACGTAAAGCTTGTTGTCATGGCAAAGCAATCGCCAGACATCTTCTCCAACTGGGATAACCTCCACTTGATTGCCGGAAAGGTCGAATATGGCAACAGCATCGGAAGAAACATCTGGTCCCTGCCCTCTGTTGGTGGGGGCCACGAAGTGCTCTGCGTCAACAACAACCGCAAATATTATTCCAATAGGTGAAGAGTTGAGGTATATGCATTCTCCCACTTGAGAGTCACTCTTTTCCTCGAACCTCTGAATGAACTGTTTACCAGAAGAACCCCATTCGACGTACAAGAGGTAAGTTGCTCCATTCCCGAAAGAAAGAACATTAAGGATAACCCCTTGGGATCTTAAGGCCTTGATCACCTCGCGATTTACCAGATCTAATTCCGTTGTCACAACATCGGTGTCGCCCCATAAAACTCCAGGATGGCACAAAAATGCCTTGGTTCGATCTAGGAACGAATAGATATAGGTTGGCCAGAGGGAGGTAGTAATCGAATCCTTGAGGAGATCTTCAGATTCTATGTCGGCAACTAACACGCAATTTCCATCATCCACCGCTATCTTAAACCAGGAAACAGGCAAGAATATCAGATTGTCCGATGAGACGGCAAAATCCTCCACCACGTATTGCCCCTTTACGACTTGTCGGTATCCCACAATTTTCTCTTCGTCCAGGTCAACTACCGTTATCCTATCTTCGTCCATAACGCTACGCAGGATAAACGCCGGATGCTCGGGCACCGGGATGGGTTCGCCGAACCCATCCCGGTTGCAATTTACACCAATAAGCGTAAGCAGTAGTAACGGGAGTCGTTTAATCACCATCTACCCGAACTCTTGGCTATCTGGTGGGTTCGCCAGTTAATCCATATCTCGTCGGGAGCAACGTGAAAGTCTGGAACGAATCCGAAGTATGGAATGTAGTGGATGCAGTAGATGTCGATGTCGATACGCCTACCGCTGCGCCAGTAGCCTGCCCAGCACAGTTGACTGCAGTAAAACTTGGTTTTATCGTATTTCCATAACCAGTTTTTGTTGTAAGGCTTACCGTATTGATCCTCGGAGTAGGTAGCGGCGGCACTGCGATAGCTTGTGCTGTAAGGCCATGTAGTTACCCGCAGCACCCGGCAGCGCTTCCAGTTTCTGTGGTAGCTTCCAGCCGAAGCCCAACAAACTCCACTTGCAATGGAATGGACTATCTCAACGCCACTGTATCCGCTAGTTCCTCTCCACATACCAGCATGGTTGTGTCGGCCCCAGAAACATGGCGGGGTACGAACGAGTAAGACATCGCCGCGTTTGTTATCATCGAAAGGACAATCGTTGGGACTGTGCCCTAGTTCTTCGCCTTCAAAGTATCCCGGGTATTCCACAGCCAACTGTACCATTGTCGTCTCAGGCAGGATTGCCCGTGGTATAGCCAAGAACTCTTCTATGGTGATACTACTCTCAGCCTTGGGAATCCATATCGCCCAATCAGCCGAGTCTATCTGGCTCGAATCAGGCTCAGGATATTCAGTGAGGTTGAGGGATGAAAAATCGTATGGTATGTAGAGATTTGGATCGTAGGGATAGTATTCCAGGGTATCGGGATCGGGAATCTCTGATGAGTCTTGCGGGAAAGGCAGGTAGCCGCCTTCGGGCGTCGTACTCAACAAGCTTTGCGATTCCAGGTCTTCATCCTCTTCACAACCGACGATGAGTCCTAATGCCAGTATCGCAATCACTCCAAGCGTAATGAACCGTTTCATAAACTCCTCCTTTTAGAGTTTTAATAGTTCATAACGACAATAATAGGCTTTTTTTACGTCTGTCAAGTAGTTTAACCGGATCGCTTTCCGCCCGGAACAGATGTTACTTCGTCCCGCCCAGGCTTAGCAGCGGGATGCCCCTGGCGCACAGCGGGCACTCCTCAGGCGTGTAGGCGGGAAGGACGTATCGCAGGGCGGAGACGTAGTTGAGACCTTCAGGGGGTTCAACTGCGCGATCAACCAGCACCGCCGTCTTAACCACCTGGCCCCCGGCTCGCTCGACTGCCTGTATAGTCTTCATTACCGACCCGCCAGTGGTCATCACGTCGTCTACCACCAATATACGTTCGCCTTCGGATATACCGCGTCCCCTGCGCAGAACGAATCCGGCTTCGCTGTCCTTTTCCGCGTAACTGGCCGCAATGCCCAGCTGTCTTGCCGCCTCGTAGGCCACAATCATGCCGCCCAGCGCAGGACCGACCACGTGATCGAACGCAACATCAAGCTTGGAGATGAGGGCTTGCACAAAAGCGGACAGCACCTCAGGGTGCTCCAGAAGATAAAATTTCTCCACGTAAACCCCGGAGTGCAGCCCGGATCGCAGGAGGAAATGCCCCTCCTTCACCACCCCGCATTTTTTGGCAAGCATAAGAAGATCGGACGAACTCATTGGGCAAGCTCCTGTTTGTATTTTTCAATAACCGAGCAGGGATCGTCAGCATGAACAATGGGGCGACCGACCACAATAAAATCAGCGCCCGCATCAGCCGCGCCCCTGGGAGTCCTCACACGCGCCTGATCACCAACGTCCTCACCGGGCAGTCGAATACCTGGAGAAACCACCACGAAATCAGCGCCGCACGCCTGTTTTATGGGCCGAATCTCATTAGCCGACGCCACCACCCCGGAAAGTCCCGCACTTTTGGCAAGACGAGCCAAAAGGAGCACGTGCTCGTCAAGGCTGTTGCCAGGGGTGCCGAAAAGATCGTGGAAAGATGCCTCATCTATCGAGGTGAGTACGGTGACCCCCAGAATGATGGGAGCCTTATCAGGATGCAGGCTCCAGGTTTCCTTTTCAACCGCCTCCATCATGGCAAAGCCGCCCATGGCGTGGACGTTGAACATGTCAACCCCAAGCTCGATGCAGCAGGCGGCAGCACGCGCCACAGTTGAGGGGATATCGTGAAACTTGAGATCGAGGAATATCTTCTTCCCGGCGTCTTTAATAAGTTTTACGGCATCAGTTCCCGACTTGGTGTAAAGACCGGAATCAATCTTGTACCAATCGAGATGGGGGGAGGTTTTCTTTACAAACGCGGCCAGTTCCTCAAAAGAGGAAAGGTTCGCCGCCACAATCAATTCTGTCATTTATCCTCCAGTTTTCCAATCAAGCAGGCAGGAGACGCTCCTTCCTGCTTTAGATAATTCTTCAACTCTTCAAGGATGCGCAACCCGGCCTGCGGGTCAACAAGGTTTACGCTGCCCAACTGAACCAGGCTTGCCCCTGCCAAAAGATAATCAACAACGTCGGTTCCGGATACAGCCCCTCCGGACGCGATAACCGGGATATCTATGAGTCGGGATACCTCCCTGATGATGTAGAGAACGTAAGGCTTTATAGCAGGCCCGGAAAGACCGCCTGATCCGGCGCCAAGGAAAGGCCTGCGCCCACGGGTGTCGATTACCAGGGCATTCAGGGTGTTGATGAGGACGACGGCGTCGGCGCCTGCGTCCGCGGCAGCTTTTGAGGTTTCACGAACGTCACAGAAGTTTGAGGTAAGTTTAACCCATATTGGTTTTGCAGAAAGAGAGCGGGCAAGAGCGGTAACCTCTGATACCATTCGGGCAGACTGGCCCAGCGCAGCGCCTCCTTCTTTGACATTGGGACAGGAGAGATTGAGTTCAAAGCCCGCCACCTTTTCATTATCATTCAACGATTCGACAAGGATACGAAAATCGTCGGAGGTGACGCCGGCCAGGTTGACGTAAAGCGGCGTGGAGAGGCTGATGGGAGGAAGAACTTCCTCTGTGAAGCGTTTCAGACCGACGTTTTCTAACCCCACGGAGTTGACCACGGTTTCGGCCGTATCCCAGATACGGGGAGGGGGATTGCCGAAGCGCTCTTGCACGGATATTCCTTTGGTGACAAACGCACCCATCCTATCTATGACGTCGGTGTAGCTCTGGCCGTAGCCAAAGGTGCCGGAGGCGAGTACCAGGGGATTACGAAAGCGAGCATTGCCAAGCGTGATTTCAAGACTCACAGCTCTATCTCCTCGAGATTAAACACCGGGCCTTCGGTGCACACCCTGCGATAGCGACCGCTTTGGTCGCGAACGGCGCACCCCACGCAAAGGCCCGTTCCGCAGCCCATGCGCGATTCCAGGAAGGCGTAAACGGGTTTTCCAAGCTCCAGACGCTTGAGAGCGGCAAGCATGGGTTCCGGACCACAGGCATAGAATATCCTGGTATTGCCGATGGCGGGAAGCGCAGGCAGGACGTCCGTAAGGAAACCTTTCTTACCGCGGGAACCGTCGTCGGTGACAAGGGTTACCTCGCGGCAAAAGGCGCGAAATTCATCTGCAAGGATGAGTTCTTCTCCGCTGCTTGCGGCAAGCAAAGCGTCAACCTCAATCCCTGACTCGCTGAGCCTGCGGGCAAGGTACAGCAGGGGAGCGGCCCCCACACCGCCGGCAAGAAGCATAATCGGCCCTAGGGCAGGCATCTTGACTCCCTGACCCAGCGCTCCGTAAATATCGAGTGCCGCGCCTTCGGGCAGGCGAGATAACCAGCGCGTACCGGGACCAACCACGCGCAAGACGAATCTCAGGCAATCGCCGTCATGATCGGCAACCGAGATGGCTCTTCTGAGGAACCGGACACC
>JAUVJT010000192.1 GCA_030592225.1 Candidatus Stahliibacteriota bacterium
GCGTGAAGGAAAACGGTTCCAGACAGGCACGGGCGGTTTTTCCGGTTCTGGAGTGGGGCGCTGGGAAAAGTTATGGGCGAGAAAAAACCTCTCCCCTTCCGCTGCCAGCTTGTGTTCAGGGATGATTATGATGACTTCGGGGATAGCACTGAAAAGCGCCTTAAACATCTCTCGTTCAGCCTGGCCCGGCTCAAAATACCCTTCGACTATCACAAACTTATAGCTAAAGGATGGAGCCAGCCCTACCGCTTCTTCGGAAAACATTTCATGGTCCAGCAGGCGTTGTTCTTCCAGGTAATTCTCGTATTGAGCGAGCAGACCAACCGCCTGATCCAGACGCAGGGCAGTGTCGGCATCAAAGATGACTTGTTTTGAGATGTCAGGGATTTTTCCCCACTCCTGGGGGTGATATCGTTTGAGTTCGGCGTAGAGATTGGAGAGAAGCCCCAGATGCTCCTCACCGAACAGCAGGTCGTCGGATTCGTGAATGAGTTTTAGCAGAATGAACCGGCGGTCGCGCTCGTCAACGATTCCCTTTTGCGCCCGGAACAGCACCAATTCCCTGGCAAGGGTCTGCAAATCGAGGCATTTGGGGGTTTGCAGAATGGCGTCGGGATATAAGGACGCTATCTCGAACTCAGCCGAATGCGCCCTGCGCTTGTTAGGGGTAAGGTAAAGGATTTCCTGCGGCGCAAACCGTTCGGCAACCTTCAGCTCTGCCAGCAGCTTGCGCATAAACCCGGGCGAGCAAAGCGGGCGTCGAGCCAGAAGTCGAATGGGCTTTGAATACATCGGCTTAGTTTAATGGAAAGGATGAATAAGTCAATTCATTTGAACTCATCGGCCAGGAATCGTCCAATTCCTTCAATCATAACTTTCACTTCTTCCTCATCGTAGTCGTTAAATTTCCCGTGAGCGGCGGCGTTCCCAATATCAAGCCAGACTTTAATCTGTCTCCATTGAGGTTTCCCATATCGCTCCGCCTTTTTCAGATCGTCGTTTATCCTGGATGCTTTCTGAGTGTCCTCGATATTCTCCTGTCCGGCAATTCGCCTCAAAGCATCTTCTATAACAACTCTTCCCAAAACCGCCGCCACATCCTTGTAGCCGGATTTATGAAGTTGCTTCGCTTGGGCCAAAACGGAGTCGAATATCTCTCCTGCAATCAAAAACTCTTGACCGATAAGGAAACCACCCTCCAGATCGCTCAAGGCTCCCTTTAATAGCCCTTCTATGGCATTAATATGGAATGAACGATAAACGGATTTCGTTAACTTCTCAAGATGCTTAAAATGCTGACTGTTTGTACCAAAAGCAACTTCGATAACGTTCTTCACCTTAACTAACCAAGAATGAAGAGATGTCTCATCTTGAACCTCCCCGCGAGAATCACATGAGATGCTCCGACTTTCTTTGATAAGCTCTCTTAATCTGTTTGCATAATGCTTATACTTTGGATTTAGCATAGTTATTCCTCCAATGCTTGCAAGAAGATACCCGATTCAAACCAATTGTCAAGCATCCAACTTGACTCTTATCTTTTCATACGTATCATTGCAGGGTGAGAATGAGCATCCGCACCAAAATTTCCGGCCTGTTGGTAATTTTGGTATTCCTGTTGATGGCGGGCACCGGGTTCATGATTATCCGTCTGGTTCGCAACTCGTTCCTGGAAGAAATCAAGCTGCGCGGCATCATTCTTGCCCGCAACGTTGCCTTCTCCGCCGAAGACCCGCTGATGGTCTCAGACGATTTGACCCTGACCGTTCTTTCCCGCAACGCTCTGCACCTCACCGGGAGTGTGTACGCATACATCTTGAATCAGGAGAACATTACTGCGGCCTCGCCCGCACGCCTGGTAAGACGAGGAGACTCGACCGAGATTGTTCTTGAAGAAAACCTGTGGCGTAAGGAAATCAAGCAGGCCATTGCTATTCCTGAGGATGCGCCGTATGCGGCCAAGACGGTGAACGACGCCCAGTGGGGCGCTATTTACGAGGTGGCGGTGCCGGTAATGCTGGGCGGGCAGAAAAAAATAGGCGAGGTGCACGTTGGAATTGACCTGACCAGCCTGCAGGTTGCATCGCGCAAAATTCAGATGGTGGTCGGGATCGTAGCCATTATAGGCATCGCGGTGGGAATACTCGGCGCATTTGGACTGGGCACTTTGCTCATACGTCCCTTAAAGGCGCTGGTGACAGGTGTGGCGGAAATCGCCAGGGGAAACTTTGACTTCCGCATCAAGAAAAGAACCAACGATGAAATCGGCGACCTTACCACCGCCTTCAACATAATGGCCAAGGACCTTAAGGATAAGGTACTCATCGAGGACGCGTTCAAGCGCTACGTATCGCACCAGGTGGCCGACGAGATTCTCAAGGACCCTGACGTGTTCGCCAAATCATTGAAAGGTGAGAAGCGAAAGATAACCGCGTTCTTTGGAGATATTCGAGGATTTACCACCATCTCCGAGAATCTTCCTCCGGAAGAGGTGGTGGCGTTCTTGAATTCTTATCTTACCGATATGACCACCATCATTTTTGCCAACGAAGGAACCATTGATAAGTTCATGGGCGACTGCATAATGGCCATCTTCGGCGCGCCAGTAATACACAGTGATGACGTGTTCAGGGCGGTAAAATCAGGTGTGGAGATACAAAAGAAGATAGAAAATTTAAACAAACAGAGACTTTCTGAGGGGCAGCGGGATATTCACGTGGGAATAGGAATAAACTACGGCGAGGCGGTTGTGGGTAATATTGGTTCTACCCAGCGACTGGAATACACCGTTATCGGAGACAGCGTAAACACCGCATCCAGGATACAAAACCTGGCGGCGGGCGGCGAGATAGTGGTTACCGAGTCGGTCTACCAGGAAGTCAAGGAGTTCTTCGATTTTGTTCCCATGGAACCGGTAAAGGTCAAGGGTAAGGCCAAGACCCTGATCGTTTGGAAAATAGCCCTGCCAACCTGCACTCCGGAAACCTACAATCAATTCAATCAGCCGCCTTCACCGCAGCCGGAACCAAATGACCCTGAACCTTTGGACACGCCATCCCTTCAACCCGAATAAAAAAGGAGTAACATGGTTCGCCTTGGAGTAATCGGCGCCGGATACTGGGGGCCGAATCTCATACGTAACTTCGCCTCTATTGAGGACGTTAAGCTGGAGCAGGTAGTTGTTCTTGACCCCGAAGCCCTTGCTAAATTGAAGGATAACTACCCGGATACCCGGTTTTCGCATGACGCCGAGGAGCTTTTTGCCTCTGATGTGGACGCGGTCTGCGTTGCCACCGGTGCCCCTAGCCATTACGAATTGAGTAAGAAAGCCCTCCTTGCAGGCAAACACGTATTCTGCGAAAAACCACTGACCTTAAAGTCAGCGGAAGCCGATGAACTGGTTAAGATTGCCCAGAATAAGGACTTACGCTTGATGGTAGGCCACGTGATGGTCTATCACCCGGCAATACGCAGGATAAAACAGATACTGGATTCGGGTGAGATTGGCAATCTGCTCTACATCAATTCAATTCGAGTCAACCTGGGCCTGGCCCGCGCTCACGAGAACGCGCTGTGGAGCCTGACCCCGCATGATCTTTCGATTATACTGTACCTGTTCGAGGGCGAGCATCCTGTGGGCGTTTCGGCCACGGGCAAGGACTTCCTGACACCAGGAGTGGAAGACATCGTGTTCCTGTCCCTGTTCTTCAACCAGAAAAACATGGCGCACGTGCGAGCGTCGTGGCTCGATCCGCAAAAGCTGCGCAAGTTGATAGTGGTTGGTTCAAAGGGAATTGCGATTTTTAACGATATTGGCAAGGGATCAGTGGTCGAGGTGTACGATAAGTGGATTAAAACTAAGGACGACGGCAGCTTTGAACATCACCGCAGCGATGATGCCAAGGTCTACGAGATAGAGGGGGCCGAACCCCTGAAGCTTGAGTGCGAGGATTTTATTAAAAGCGTGATAGACGGCAGGCCTCCGATTACCGACGGCAAAAGCGGGGCAACAGTTGTCTCGATTCTTGAACACGCCCAGAACTCGATGAGACAGAAGGGCGCATACCTGCCGTTGTGAGGCGTGGGATCAGAAGATGCCAAGATTTGAAGATTTAAAAA
>JAUVJT010000101.1 GCA_030592225.1 Candidatus Stahliibacteriota bacterium
CAGTGCCGGCGCGTGGTTCCTGACCGAAGATGAATACAGAAACGGACTGCAGATTGCGGTTTCACGCGAGGAAGCCGATGAGCGTGCGACCTACAACGAGATTGCGGATAGTCTCATTGATCGCAATCTCTACTGGCGTGCTGTCTGCCTGGAAGTTCTGGGTGGGTATGGCGATGCGATGGCTCTTTACCAGCATATCGCCGATGACTATCCCGAACGGGAAAAGGCTGGAGATGCCTGGCAGAAGATCATCGAATTCAATCTGCGCGGAGACAGGGTAGATGCCGCTGTTTCGGCAACGAATGAGGTCAAGAGCAAGATGACCTTGTCCCCAAAAATCTACAAGCCAGCCTACGGTTACGGACTGGCTCAGCTCTATAACCATTACTACATATCCGGGAATGAAGCTGAGGCGGAAAGCTACGCAAAGAAGCTGCAAAGCGAACTTGGAACCACCGAGTACATCGAACAGCTCTACTACGATCAAGCCATGCGGGATACAAGCGTGGTGAATATCGGTCATCTGCGAGAGATAATTGAAAAGATACGTGCACGTAATTCGCGCAGCAAGTTCTTACCCGAGCCTTCGTTTCTCCTTAGTCTGCTTCTTATAGAAGATGAGAACTACGCCGAGGCCAAGGATGTGCTTATTGAACTTAAGAACTGGCCAGATGTTACTGCTACCAGGGACAGGATGCCGGAGATATCCTACCAGCTTGCCAGGGTGTATTTCTCAACCGGGGAGTACCGCGATGCGATTACCGAACTTGAGGCCTGGACTCGCTACTACGAAACCGGAGATAACGCCCGAGAAGAGCTTGTGCCTTTCATCTATTATTTCCGTGCCCTGTCTTACTTCAATATTGGCGAGCAAGAAACCTCACCGCAACTGCGTGCCGGTCATTTTCGTAAAGCCATGACTAATTTCCAGGCTGTCAAAGAGCGCTACTCCGATACTGATTTCTACACGGAGAATGCCGATAGGATAGATCAGTTTATCGCGCAATGCAAAAAACAGATCGGCTAACGAAACTCCTAGCCTTTGTAATTCTACTATCTGCGTTTCTCCCGCTTGTAGCGGGAGAAACGCAGATAACTATTACCGAGGAATATAAAGGGGCTATCAGGGAAGAAAAGCCGCACGGGCTTTTCCATGCATCCGGAGGGGTGAAACTGGAAGGGGGACTTACTCCGATTCAGGTCTGTGAGCTTGAGATTATAATCAAAACTACCGATCTCCCGGTACTGCGTGACGCCCTTGAGAACACCATTCTGCTGGATTATTACGAGAAGGGAAGCTATGCCATTCTTTTGAGCGAGGCGAACGAATATCTCCAGACCTATCCGGAGGGCGACCCTGTGTTTCGTCCCCACATCCTGTTCCACGTGGCCGAAGCGTTATATTACCAGGGACAGTACCAGGAAGCCATGTTGCGCTACCGGGAGCTTTTTACCGAGCATAACACCTCCGAAATCTACACCTTTGCCCATCAGGGGCTGGCCTGGTGCCTTATGCATATGGAACGATGCGATGAGGCGCGCAACGAGTTCAAACAGCTTTCGCCGGTTACGGTTGACGGTATCGTTGCCGCTTTTTTTGGCCGAGGCATCAATGAATTTAATGACGGCAAGTACCAGGAGGCCATTTTTCTTCTCTTTGACGAAAACAGGTATCAACAAATAGGCATCTGGGGGAAACTTGCCAAATCCCTTGTTCCTTTGAACCTGTATTACCGGGCGCTGGCTTACGACCGGTTAGGTGACCAGCGTACCGCCATTGGGAACTTCCGTCGGGTGGCCGAGGATTACCCCACTCACCCCAAGGCGGGGAGCGCCACATATCTGGTGGGATGGCTCAGCTTCCTTGCGGAAGATTACGATCAGGCAATATTTTACTTCAATAAGTCTCTTGATATCGTTGCCGACAGTTCGGATATTTTTGAGATTCGCACCAATCTTTCCCAGGCGTACTACAATGCCGGGCGTCTGACAGAGGCCATCAATAACTGGAAGATAATCCGTAAGGACTGGGGGTCGTCGGTGGCCAACATTGGTCTTGAGCAATGCTACACTCGTCTCTCCGCCGAAATCATGGCCGGCGACCACGGCTTTTTCGACACCGATACCCTTGAGCGTCTTCTTGCCAATTTTGCCGGAGACCTGCCCGACTCCAAGGATCTGCCAACTTTCCAGCTTCAGCTGGGCCAGAGGTTTAACGACGACAAGGACTATCGCAAGGCGCTGGAGTGGGCAGCAGTAGCCATGGCTTCACGAGCCAACGAAAATATCATCAGGGACGCAAAGAGACTGCGCCTGTTCGCTTTTTATGCCCTTAAGGAGTGGAAGGAATTGGTGGGGGAGGGCGAGAACTTCAAGACACAGTACCCTCAGGATACAGAAGGCAATCTCCTCTATATTCTAGGAACAGGGTACGCCTCTCGCGGGGACGACTTGAAGGAAACCAACGTTACGTCGGCACACGACCATTTCCGTAAGGCCATTCCTCTGTTTGAGGAGTTCCTCCGCACCACAGCCGTTGACAGCCCTTATAGAGCTTACGCCGAGCAACTCCTGACCTACTGCCGCAGCCAGTTGCAGTAGTGCTTCCCCTAGTACTTTTAATCTTTTCACAGACTTACCTGCCACCGGAGATCGCAATGCCCGAAGTTTCCATCGAGTCTGACAGCATTAAAGAAGCTCTAACCTCAGCATGGAATGATCTTGATGGGGGAGACCAAGAAAGAGCGGAGTATTTTGAGAAGAAAATTGCCGGGGTTGAGTGAGGGTGATGCGTCTATATAATTATAGAAGAAACTAAGAATTTCCTTAGGAGGATGTAATGGTTGCATTGCTGTTGCTGCTTATTTCCCAGGACGGTCTTGGAGTCCAAACCGTGGAGGCCGCCGAGGTGCTACAGCGCAAGCCGCAGTTTGCCTACCGGCTGCCCGCGTGGGTGACCGACGAGTATCTGTTTGCGCTTGCCGGTTTCTCGCTCGACGAAGAAATCGAGAAGTGCGTGGACGCCACCATCCTTGCCCTTGGCCTGGGTGGAAAACCCCTGGGCACTGCCACCACCGGTCCGTACGAGCTGTTCGAGCAGCTCAAGATCAACGAGGCGATGGGAGTGCTGGCGATGCAGCTGGGAGCCTCACCCGCGCCTGACATCCGGCGGCAGGTACTGCTTTACCGCGTAACAGGCGACTGGCTGGCCGGCGACCTTGACGCGGCGCGGCAGAGCCTGAAAACACTTGAACTGGATACCGAGGCATCGGTTGGCGCTGATCTTGACTTTGTCTCCGACCTGCTCACCTACTGGGAGAAAGGCCAAATTACCACAGACGATTCGCTGCTGCACTATCTTTTCGTCAACCGCGATCCTGGGCGCGCCCTCAGGTTTCTGCCCGACAACCCCGCGGTATCCCGGGCGCTTCGCTACCATCTCGACGAGACATCGAATTCACTGCCCGAAGGCGACGCAGGCCGGTTCCTGCGCGCACACCGGCTTGTCCGCCAGGGACGTTTCGGAGAGGCCGAAGATTCATTGCAACCCATCTACCATGAACGGTTTCCCTATCTTGCTCTCACCCGTTACGACATGGCGGCAGCCCTGCTTGATCGTGAGAACTCACGCAAAGCTCACCTCGCCGTGCCCGATACGTTTGCCTACCAGTGGCTGCTTCCCGGGCGTTCGCTTGCCCTTATGCGAGGTCGTGTCGAATGGCTGCAGCAGCGTCCCGCCGACGCCAGGAAATGGTTCAAACAGGCACAGGACAACGTTTCCTTTAATCTTTATGCCCAGTGGGTCATGTCGGCAAGCAAAGCCGATCCCGCCACCCAGGCTGCGTTTGCAAAAAACAATGCCGCCGATCTTAACACCGCCTTGCGGGTTGCCGACCTAATCAGGGAAGGCGAGTACGAGCGTGCGGCTCCCATTCTTGAGGAAGCCCTCAGGAGCGTTGATATATCAGGTTCCACGCCGCTGGGCAATCTCATCGTGGCTTTCTACACCATCGCCCAGAACGAACAGGGGAATTACGATTTGGTTGTCAGGATGGCTGATGCAGTACGCACCCGGGGGAAGAGTTTGCAGGAAGAGACCTACTTTATGACCGCGGCACACCTTGCCGTGGGCAACGCCTACTATTACCAGGGTGGCCGTTATGCTGATCTTGCCCGGCCTTTCAACGAGTACTGCACCGGAAGCCGGTTCGGCGACCTTCGTCACCTTGGTTGCTTTGGTTTGGCGTGGAGTTACCTGGATGATCGGGACGTAGCCAAGGCCGAATCCGTACTCTTTACTTTGAAGAAGGAGAAGCTTTCCGAGTGGGAGAGTCAGGTTGTCATATTCCTTGAAGGAATGATCTCCTACGCCAAACGTGATTTCAAGGGGGCTGCCGAGGTGTTTTCCCGGTTGAACTTCTCCTCTGTTCCTGAGATGAAGATGCAGGGGATATATTTTGAGGCGCGTTCCTATGAGCAGAGCGGCAGGCCGGAGCTCGCGGCAGCGGCGTATGATGATCTGCTTGGCGAATTCCCCGATCGTGAAGAAGTGCGTGATGCGTGGAGTCGTTTGGTACGCGCCCAGATCGAGATGGGTCAGATTGCTGCGGCAGAAGAAACCTTGGGTCGGCTTATCAAACAGGCAAAGCTGCATCACTTCCCGTTCCTCGATCTGTACAAGGAAATATTACTCCTCATCTTTGATGCATCCATGGCCAGCGGCAACGAGGATCAGGCACGTCAGGTGGCAGAACGCTTTAGTCTGGCCCAGAATTCGACACTGCCCATGGAGACTTTTTACTATCAAATAGGGGAACGTGATACTGCCCTGTGGCAGACCAATCACCTTATCGGAGTTGTTGAAAAATTCTCTGAGATCAATCCCCGCAGCGTATACCTTCCGCCTCTTCTTCTCCAACTGGGCCGAATGGAAATAGAGCTTGCGGACTACGAACTGGCAATAGGAAGGTTCGAGCGCATCATACGCTGGCCCAAGCTTCAGGACGTAAACGATATTATTCCTGAGGCGTCCTTTGAGCTTATCCGAGCCGCAGTACTCCTTAAAGACTGGGATAGAGTGATTCTGCAAAGTGAGATATTCGCAAGGTCATATTCCGATCTTGAACGATTTGCTTGCAGGGCGCTTTTCTTTAATGCTGCGGCACTGGTAGAGCGCGCCGGCAACGGAGATGCGTTTGCGCGCAAGGAGGACGGCAAGAAGGCTATCGCGGCCATTGATCGCCTTGAGAATTCCTACTCGCATACGGATTTCGTGAAAGCCTCCCGAGACGATATCAACTCTCTTCGCGACTCGGCCGAGTTGCTTGTTCGCTAGGAGGGTGTCCGAGAATGTCGAATAAACCAGTGCCTGCCTCTGGGCAGGCTGTGCGTCCATAGGGTACAGATGAGAATTCCTTGCAGCCGTTTACCTTCGGAATCATTGATCAAGGAAAAGACTCGACTTTCTCAAGCTACACATATACATACCTTCACCTTGGCTGGTTGATTTTCGCTCTGTGTCCTCTGTGGTTGTTTTCGGATACCCTCCTGGAAAGATTCTGCATCTTTATCGAAATCTGAAGAGAGGTCTTTTTCGTAAGCAAGAGGTTCTTCAGGCTTCGGTTCAATGCCCTAGGTTTTTACCTAGGGTATCTTTCCTATTGACGATTGCCTGATTTTACGCATTATTATTGATAATGAAACCTGAGAGCAAACCTCGTGACTCAAGGGTAAGAGCCACGCCCTAAGCATCAATGTTGCGCTACTTAGGGTGCGAAGACATGAGGTTTAACTCAAGGGTTTCGCGTAAACGTAAGCCTGAGACTGAACGTCTTATAGGTAAGAAAGTAAGGTGGCTTTAACAGTGGATCCCATTAAGGGACAAGGACTTGACATAAAGGTAAAAATGGATTATACTCTTGTCAAAACATTGCCAAAGGAGGTACAATGAAGCTACTCCAGCTGGTAGACCCAAGGTTTAGCTGGGTTATGACAGTGATTCTCGGAGTTTCGATTATTGCAATCGCATTAATCGTGGAACGGTTTATCTATTTCGGTAAACGACGTGTCAAACCGGATAAGTTCTTCGAGAAGGTTAAGGAAACGTTTCAAACAGGCGGTATTCCAGAGGTTCTCGCTCTCGTAAAGAACTACGACGTTCCTTTTGCGTACGTCGTTCGAGCAGGGTTTGAGAACTATACCCTTCCTGATGAAATGATTGCAGAGCTGATGGAAAGCGCGATTCTACAGCAGCGCACCAAGATGGAGCGTTTCTTTGGAGGCCTGATGACGATAGGCAACGTGGGACCTCTTCTGGGCCTTTTGGGTACGGTACTGGGTCTCGTCGCAGCGTTCGGCAACATTGCTGAATCCGGATCCGGCGGTCCTGCCGTTGTTGCGAAGGGCGTTAAGGAAGCTCTCTACACCACTGCTTTCGGATTGATAGTTGCTATTCCTACTATCTTTGCCTTCAACTATTATGCCAAGAAATCCACCGATATGACCGA
Source organism: Candidatus Stahliibacteriota bacterium (assembly GCA_030592225.1). Taxonomy (GTDB): domain Bacteria; phylum Hydrothermota; class Tepidihabitantia; order B3-TA06; family B3-TA06; genus B3-TA06. The sequence continues at coordinate 6,507 of JAUVJT010000101.1, forward strand.
TGAGATGGAGGCCTTTATGCGCCATATTCTCAAGCTCATCTCCGAGTCCAAAGGTGGTTCATATGAAGATTCGCAAGCCTAGCAGGAAATCTCACCCGGCAGGTGAGGCTCAGATAACCTCTTTGATTGATATAGCGCTGAGCCTGGTGATCTTCTTCATAGTTACTCTCCCTGCTTTGTTGGAGAGCGGCATCTTTGTCAGGGCCCCAGGTGTTACAGAGGTAGGCGGGGCCGACCAGGGCGATGAGTTCAAGGTCGCCATCTATCTCAGAGCCGACGGTCTCTACCTTTTGAACGATGAGCCGGTTGAGAAGGAACAGCTTGGACCCCTTATCGAACTTCTGCTTCAACGCAGCACTGATAAGATGGTGATTATTCGTGCCGATGGTGCGGTCAGTCATGGAGATGTAGTCGAGATTCTCGACCTGGCAAAGGAGAAGAAAGCGGTAAAACTGGCGCTCCTGCGAGGCAAGGAGCTTGAAGAAGGCGGTTTGTAATGGCTGGAAAGAGAGCGAAACGCGAACTTGACATCCAGCAGGCACTCATGCCCATGGCTGGTGTGGCGCTTATTATCGTTTTGATGATGATGATGACTGCAACGAAGCTTCTTTCTCATGAGGATACTCCAGTGAAGGTACCTAGGGCCAACACAATGGAACGAAAGACCGAGGATAACCTGACCATAGCTCTTCTTGGCACAGCGGATAATCCGGAAGACCGTGAGTTGTACTTGAACGATTCGCTCATGAGCCTGACCAGTATAGAACGACTGGTTCAACAGAAGATGCTTGAAGACCCCTATTATCTTGTTGTGATTCGCGCCGATAGAGACGCCCCATCGCAATGGCCTATGGATCTGTTAACGATGATTAAGGGAGCAGATGCGCAGCGTATAGCTATATCCACCAAGCGCAAAAGCAAAAAAACAGAAGAAGCCACCGAAGGCGAGTAAAGGAGATAAGAAATGCCTAAAATTATGGGATTTTATTACAGTCCGCGTCCGAAAGATTGGGTGCGGGCATGGAGGCTGGCCCTTTCTAATACGGTTCGCGGTATTGGTGACTTGTTCTCGAACAAGCGTCTGTGGGTCGGTGTTGCTGTTTCCGTGCTGCTGC
>JAUVJT010000029.1 GCA_030592225.1 Candidatus Stahliibacteriota bacterium
ATGCTGGAGCTTACTCCTGCGGGTGGCGCCACTGTTGTGGGAACGGTCATTGCCGCAGATGATAACTCCTCAATTGAAGCGGTGATAAATTTTGTCAGCATGACCGGAGACGAGGTGCTCGATTCCTTTAAGAGCGATCCGGTGTCCGGATATTTCCGTGCGGTTGTACCGGCAGGAACCTACCGGGTTGACGTGACGGCCCTCGGCTACAAGAAAACCCACAAGAGCATGCTGCTCGAGGACGGAGACGAAGTTGTGGTTGACTTCAAATTGGTACGGACCGAGCCTGAACCAGAAGAAATTCCACCTCCGATAACGTTCTTCCGTTCAGTATACTTCGGTCGCGGGGAGTCCGGTCTTTCCCCGCAGGACTACACTCCCCTGAACGAAGCGGTTGAGGTGCTGAAAGCTAATCCCGAGGTTAAGATACAGCTAAGCGGTTACACCGACAGTGTCGGAGATGCCTCAGGAAACTACAACCTTTCGGTTCGCAGGGCAAACGCGGTACGTAGTTATCTGACCAGCAGGGGGATAGCTCCTGACCGGATCTATGTTGTAGGTTTTGGTGAATCTAATCCGCGCGGGGATAATCGGACCAATAGCGGCCGTGCGATGAACCGCCGCGTAGATATCGTCGTTCTATAGAGAGCCGACCTTTAAAGGAGGCCTGAGATGAAAAGCGCCATTGCGTTCGCTTTGCTGTTTACAGTAGCGATATTGATTGCAACAGAAGTGCCGTACGAATCCGTTAGCAAGGAAGAAGGCATCTATCTTTTGGAGATAGCAGGTATAGGATTCGCTTTGGAGGATGATGCAGATACCCTCAGTCAACCCCAGACTTTTATGCTAAAGGTGATATCGCGTGTTCAGGAACTTGAATCCATGGAATCTCCTGATGCTAGCCTGCCGGTTCGCCAGAAAATTCTGGTTAAACCTTCTACCATTCGATTCGGATACGTTACTTATCCTCTTGATGTAGTGGAACTTAGTTCTAACCGTCTTGAAGCGGATGTGTATTCTTCCAAGGTTACCGAACTCGGAGAGTTTGTGGCTGAAGAGCAAATTGGTAAGCTTAGCTTATCGTTGGCTATTTTTACCGGACTCCCCGGGGGAAAAGGAATTCTTACCATTGGCGAGAAGAGTTATTCCGTTATTTTCTACAGACCTGAAGCTCTGGATGGTTTCTATCGCTGGGCTCCAGAACTTACACAGTAAGAGTTGATTTACCTGATTCTGCTGCTGCCTGCAGCGTTTTGGGGAGATACCCAGGTGCGAGAGTGGGCATCAATTGACGCCCACTACGCTGTTGGGTTGCCTGTATCTAATCGTCTTAACCTTATGGAGTTTACCTTAGGTACTACGCACGTGGGTATTGGGTCATCCATTGTCGAGTCGTACGGTTTCGTATCCCCGGACAGCGTCCAGTTCATCGGCTCCCTTTTGCCCTTGCACGTCACTATTCCGCTGTATCAGCGGGTCAGTTTCTGGAAAACCGATGCGTTTTTTGAGCATTTCATCGCATTCAACGTACGTGGTTCGCCATGGGGGCAGCGTTACGAGGTAACCGGGCCCTTGTCCTTCATATTGAAATCCCGCACCTGGCGCTCCAAGGCCCCTTACCTGGCGTTTGAGTTGACGGGGCGCTGGTCACCCGTTCGCATGATAGGCCTGCAATCCACTATTGGTATGCTGATTGTGAAAAACGCCTCTGAACAGTTCTACGTCAACGTGGGGATATGCGTTGGTACCGGTGGTCCCGTTTCGAAATATAAGATAGGACCTCGACTTGAAGTTACGGGGGTGGTGTTCGACGATGCAGTTACCGGCAACAGCAACGGTACTCTTGAACCCGGGGAGGAAGGGCGCCTTTTGGTTCTTTTGGCTAACCGTGGGCTGAAGGATTCCGATACCATCTTGTTGAAAGCGGTCGTGCGTGATCCGCAGCTGGCGCGCTATCTTAGCACCGTAAATATTACCGTGCCTCCTCTGAGGGCAAATCGTTCTATCGAGGTTTCAGTACCGCTCGTGGCGGCAGATCGCCTGCCTGCCCTTCCCTTGCGGCTGCGTGTCTGGGGGAAAGATCTCGAGGGGAATATGGTGTCTCCTGCCAACATAGAGATACCTACCCTGAGTCCGTGAGCGCCGTAGACTGCCTCAGGGTTGATGATCGTCTTATCCACGGCCAGGTGATGGTGGGATGGGTTCTGCCATTAAATATTCGCAGGATAATCCTCATCAACGATAGAATCGCAGGGGATTTGTGGCAGCAGGATACCTTGAAGATGGTGGTGGCTTCCTTTTCAGGCAAGGTAGGACTTGATATCCTTGAACTTGGGGAAGCGGCAGAATTTATCAGGCGAAACCAATGCAGAGAGGGTCGAATAATCATTCTCGAGTCTGTTGCTGACGCCGAGGCTCTCTATGATAATGAACTTACGTTGCCAGGTCTTAATCTTGGTTGTATACATGCGCAGGCGGGGCGAGAAAAGGTTCTTTCGTTTCTCTACCTTGACTCCGGCGAGATAGAAGCTATACTGAGGTTGAGCCAAAAGGGTATTCGAGTAATCGCCCGGGATTTGCCCGGCTCAAGGGCAGTTGACGTTGTGAAACAGATTAAAAACAAGAGGAGACAGTGAATCCAGCACTTACCATAGCGATTATGTGTCTTTTGTCCGGTTTATTGATGCTTGACAAGTATTCGATTGGTGAGTTCGGGGTCTCACAACCTCTGGTGGCCGCTCCTGTTTTGGGGTACGCGGCCGGCGATTTTACCTCCGGCGTTTTGCTTGGGTTGCTGCTTCAACCGGTGTGGCTTATCCAGCTTCCTATTGGTAGAAAAATTCCTCTTGACGTTCAGGCCGCCGGTATTTCCGGGACGGTGGCCTTCTTTTCTATGCGTATGCTGGGCAATGCACGGTTCGAGTTTGCGGCTCTGGCCGCTATCGCGGTTGCCGCGGCGGCAAGCCTGTATGGAGGCTGGTTGGATGGATACGGGAGAAAACTCAACGGTATCTTTGCCAGGCGTCTCGAACGTGTTACCCGCCGCCGCGAGCTTCTTTTTCTCCACGTCGCAGCTCTGGACGTTGCCTTTCTGCGCGGCGTTATCCTTGCCGTTGTTGCAGCGGGCGCAGGGGCAGCCATTCTGCCTTTACTTAAATGGATACCCCTGGTTCCTCTCGATCGCCTGCTTGCCGCTACCTTCAGTATCGGACTTGCCGGCGCGCTGGTTATTTTTGGAATAAAGAAACAACTCATTCCCTTTTTTGCAGGGTTTGCCGCATGGGTGATTGTATGGGCGCTGGTAAGGTTATAAAGAATTTTGCCGCGCAGCTTTTCATCCAGAGCCTGTGGAATTTTGCCAGCGAGCAAAAGCCGGGTATAACGTTTGTGCTCTCTTCTCGTTCCAGAAAGAAAGCGCTGGTTCGTCCTCCCTTGCCGACTTTCAATACCAATCCTTTCCTGGCATCTTTTCTTACCGGTGTTCTGGTACGCGAGTGGCATAAGGACGGCGTGAAAGACGTTACCCACCTGCTGGAGAGCAGTCTTGCCGCTCAGGGGGATGATCTTTACTGGAGGGTGCTGCGTCCGACCGCGCTGCTTGCCGGCATGTTTCTGGCGCTGCTGGGGCAGCCTCTGTTTGCTCTTGGGGTTTTCCTGTTGGGCTTTAACTTTTTTGCACAGGGGGAGCGACTACTCGGCTACGTTCGTGGATTTAAGAGGGGCAGAAAGGCGCTTCCGCACCTCATTGCTTCCCTTGGTCGAACCAAGAGGATTATACTGCCCGTTGCCGGCGTACTCATAGGGTTGCTGGCCGGGGCAATGATCTTCAGGCTTGATTCCAGCTCCTTTCTTCTGCGGGACGTGGAGTGGTTCATATTCCTGCCCTTGCTTGCCGTCTCGTTTGTATTCGCCGTTCTCAGGCTTTCTGTTTTGCTTAATCTTGTTGTGAACCTTCTGGTAGTTATCGTACTCGGGGCCTTGATATGACGTCAAGCGAGGTTATTATTAAGAATAAGATAGGCTTGCATGCACGTCCGGCAGCCCAGTTTGTTAAAATAGCCGAGGTGTTTGAAAGCAAGATATGGATAATAAAGGACGGCGTTAAGGTTAATGGTAAGAGCATACTTTCACTTCTTACCTTGGCGGCGGAGCAAGGCTCCTCGCTGGTGCTCCAGGCTGACGGGCCTGATGAAAACGAAGCCATTCAGGCGCTGGCAAAAGTGCTTGAGGAGGAAGGAGAATGAACATACTGCGCGGCATCGCTGTTTCAGGGAACGTAGGGATAGGGAAAGCGTTCCTGTTAACCTCTAAGCCACTAGAACTGCGGCGCGTGCGTATTCCTGAAGATAATATAGAAACCGAGCAGAAGCGTTTAGAGGCGATGCTTAACCTCACCAGGAAGGAGTTAAAAACCCTGCAGGCGCGAATTCACAAGTCCCTGGGTTCGGAGTTTGCCGATTTTCTGGAGGTGCAGATTCAAATCCTTTCTGACCCGGCATTGCTCAAGATATGTAAGCGTCATATCTCTGATGCTTACAGCGCGGAATATGCGTACAGCAAAGCGGTTGCCGAGATTGCCAGACCCCTGTTGGATGCCAGGCATAGTTTGTTTAAGGAACGTCTGGCCGATATAGAGGATGTTACCAATCGCGTGCTGCGCAATTTGCTGTCCCTGCCTTCGGTTTCCCTCATCGACGCGCCTGCCGGTTCAGTGGTTCTGGCTCATTCCATACCGCCTTCGGAGATAGTTCTTCTCGATCCTAAGCGTGTGTGCGGTGTTGCTACCGAGATAGGCGGCAGAACCTCCCACATCGCCATCATTGCCAAGGCGCTGGAGATACCGGCGGTGCTGGGCGTGGAGCGTCTGCTGGAGAAACTCAAGGGCGACGAACGGGTGATTGTCGACGGTCAGCGCGGTCAGGTGCTGCTTGCTCCTACCGAACGACGCATCTCAAGGTATGAAGACGAGATAAAGAAGTATGCCGCCCGGCGTGAGAGCTTTTTTGACGAGGCCAAGCAGGCGGTCATCACCCTGGATGAACGCAAGATAGACATCTCGGCCAACATAGAGCTGACCAGCGAGATTTACTCTCTGAAACGTTACGGGGCCCAGGGGGTCGGATTGTTCAGAACGGAATACATCTTCCTCACCAAGCGCCGTTTTCCTACGGAGGAGGAGCAGTACCGCATCTACAGCGAAGCGGCGATTCAATTAAAACCTCATCCTCTCATCATCCGCACCCTCGATCTTGGCGGCGACAAGGTCTTTCCCGGCTACGAGGAGTCCAATCCCTTCCTGGGATGGCGCGCGGTGCGATTTCTTTTTGATAATGAAGATATCTTTCTGGACCAGATGCGGGCTATTATGCGGGCCTCAGCTCATGGAAATGTCAAGATCATGTTCCCCATGATTTCGGATGTGTCCGAGATCAAGCGAGTCAGGCTTCTTCTCAAAAGGGCGCAGGACCAACTGACACAACGCAGGCAAAAATTTGATCCTCAGATGGAGGTGGGGATTATGATAGAGATTCCCTCAGCCGCACTAATGGCTGACAGGTTTGCCGAGCACGTAGATTTTTTCAGCATCGGCACCAACGATTTAACCCAGTACACCCTCGCGGTTGACCGCGGCAACGAAAAAATATCACGTCTGTTCAACCATTACCACCCGGCGGTACTGCAGCTTATTCGCAGGGTGATTGGGGTTGCCCACAAGGCGCATATCTGGGTAGGGGTTTGCGGTGAAATGGCTGCCGAAGCGCTTGGGGTGGCCCTGCTTCTGGGACTTGGCGTTGACGAGCTTTCGATGACTCCATGCGCCGTACCTGTTGCGCGCAGAATCATTCGTCACGTACGCGTAGATACCTTGCGCAAGATTACAGGGCGCGCTCTGGAATACTCCACCCCGGTAGAGGTGATTCGCTATCTGCGCCGCGAGTTGAGCCGGAAATATCCGGAACTTGCCGTTTTATTCCTTGAAAGGAAAAGCGCATGCTCGACTTAATTAAGATTATACCTGACCAGCTCGAATACGGCTGGAAGGCCGCAGGCGAGATTGTCGATAGAATATCCTCAACTCTTCCCTCCCTTCTTGCCGTATGCGGGATGGGCGGTTCCGGCATCTCAGGCGATTTGGTTAAAGGATTACTCCTCCACACCTCGCCTATCCCCATCGAAGTTGTCAAGGACTACACCCTTCCGGGCTGGGTAGACGATAAGGCGTTTGCCGTGGTCATAAGCTACTCCGGCAACACCGAAGAGACCCTTTCGTTGTGGAATGAGTTGGAGGAGGGCGGTGTTCCCAGGCTTGCCATTACCTCGGGCGGGAAACTTGCAGAAAAGGCCGAATCTGCCGGAGTTTCGGTAGTTAGTGTTCCTGCAGGCAATCCGCCAAGGGCGTCGGTGGGTTATCTGCTTGCTCCTCTTTTAAGACTGGCGACGCACTGGGGGCTTTATCCTGATGCAGAGCAAGACCTTAGCGCAACCGTATCACTCATACGTTCCCGTATCTTTGGCTGGGAAGAAGAAGCTTACCGTTTGGCTCAGTCGTTAAAAGGCAGCCTCCCCATCGTGCACACCCTTGACGTCCGATTTGCTTCTCTGGGGTATCGCCTGGTGTGTCAACTTAACGAAAACTCAAAGATGCTTGCCCATGCACACGTCTATCCTGAGATGAATCACAACGAGATAATGGGATTCCAGGGCGGAGTGGACCCCAACGTCGCCTTGATAGTGCTTGACCCGGGAGATGATTTTATCCATCCCCGCAACCGGAAACGTGCCGGGATCGTTGCCGGGATTCTGCCATCATCAATTCCCTGTTTTACGATAAAAGCCGAAGGCGAGAGTATGCTCGAACGTTTCTTCTCCCTTCTCATCAGAGGAGACCTTTTGAGCGTGTTCCTTGCCGATTTGCGAGGGATTGATTCCTTGCCGGTTTCATCCATCGAACGCTTAAAAAAGGAGTTGGGGTGAAGGTTCTTATTCCCGCCGGGGGCAGGGGCACAAGGCTTCGTCCGCATACCCTGCACACCCCCAAACCTCTTCTGTTCGTTGCCGGCGACACCATCATCGGCCACATATTTTCAATCCTCGACGGTCTTCAGATCGATGAATACCGAATCGTGTTCTCACCAGAAACCTCTCTGCCGCGCTCTCTGAAACAAGCTTACCCTGACCGCAGCTTTACCTTCTGGGAGCAAGCTGAAGCTCTGGGTCTGGGACATGCCGTTCTCCAGGGACTGCCCGATCTGGGCGACGAACCCGTCCTTATCCTGTTATCCGACACCATTATACCTTTCGATATCCAGGCCGCACTCGCTTCCGTTCCCGAAGGCGAGGGTTTCCTGGTGGCCAAGGAGGTTGACGATCCGCGCTCCTTCGGGGTGATGGAACTCACCGATGGATTTATCTCAAAGCTCGTGGAGAAACCGGAGAACCCGCAATCCAACCTTGCCATCTCGGGTATCTACTACCTGCCGTCGGCCAGACGTCTGCGTGAAGTCCTGGAAGAGCTTGTATCCCGGGATATTCGCACCCGGGGCGAGTACCAGTTGACCGACGCTCTATCCATCCTGATAGATAAAGGCGAGAAGCTCAAGCCGGTCAAGGTCGAGCAGTGGATTGATTGCGGCACCTCGGCAGCCCTGCTGGAAGCAAACCGGGAACTCCTTAAACGCAACTCCCGCATTATTCCGCTAAAAGGTTCCCTTATCAAGCCGCCATGCTGGATAGGTGAGGGTGTTACGGTCGAGCGCTGTATCATCGGACCCAACGTGTCCATTGACAAGGGTGCGGTGATTCGTAATTGTATCATTTCCGACTCCATTATCAACGCGGATGCCGTGGTTGAAGGAATGGTGATTGCGAACACCATCGTGGGTCAGAAAGCGGTACTCAAGCGGCCTGTTCTCTCACTTGACGTTGGTCCGTTCTCGCGCCTCTAGGAGGCTGTCCGAGAATGTCGAATAAACCACAGATTGACTGCGTCGCAAAGCGTACACAGATTTCACCGATTAAGGGAAAGGCTTGATCTTCTCAAGCTACGCGTATACATATCTTACCTTGGCTGGTTGAATTCCGCTTTGTGCCCTTTGTGTTCTTTGTGGTTCTTCTACAAGTAATTCAGCGCTCTTTGAGGGCTTCCAGGGCCTCGCCTGCCACGTAGATTGAGCCGGAGATAACCAGCACGCCCTCCTTTTTGCCCTCCTTCCCCTCCTCACCTTTCTCACCCAGAGAATCAAGGATACGGTCAATACCCTGCGCGACTGATGCTGCTTCCCGGCAATCAGGATGAACCTTGCTGCAAACTCGCATCAAATTCTGTCTTGATTCAGCCCGGGGCTGGTCTGTCTGGGTAACCCATACCTCGCTGAAGAACGGGGCAAGGGTCTGGATTATTTTCGACTTGTCCTTGTGCTTGCTAATCCCTATCAGTAGAACACGGCGTGGATGGTGGGCGAAGTGCTTGTCCAGGGTTTTTCTCAACACGGCGGCTGATTCCTGGTTGTGCGACATATCAAGGATGATGGCAGGATCGTCCTGAAGTTTTTGTATACGGGATGGAAGTTGAATAAGGGCAAGGGCGTGGCCCACCTTGGTTTCATCCGCCTTGCTCAGCAGGGCCTCTGCCGCGGCGATTGCCGTGGCGGCGTTCTCTATCTGGTGCGCGCCGAGCAGGGGCAGGGTGAAATCGGCCTGTATCCGGAGTCCTCGGTAGCCCATGCTCAATCCTTCAACGCTTTCAGCAGTCAGGGAGGCGCTGAAATCATCGTTCCACCAGATGCCTTTAGCTCCTGTTTTCTCGACCTTTTCCCTTATCGCACGCCTCGCACGCGCCCGCTGATTGCCCACGACAACAAACTTCCCCGGCCTCAGCACCCCGCACTTCTCGCCAGCTATTTTGGTAAGGGTATTGCCCAGGGTCTGGGTATGATCATACCCGATGCGGGTGATTACCGAAAGCTCAGGTTCAGTAACATTGGTTGCATCCAGTCGTCCCCCTAATCCAACCTCTAGCACGTTTACCGTGGTTTCCTCGGCAAGGAAATAATAGAAGCCCACGATGGTCATCGCCTCAAAGAAGGTGATGCGCGGTTTGTGCGCTTCGATCGCAGGCTTTAATTGCTCCACTATCTCGGCAAATCGTTTGCCCGGTATCTTGCGTTTGTTTACTGCAATCCTCTCCCTGTAATCGGTAAGATGGGGCGAGGTGTAGAGACCGACCTTTTCCCCATGGCTTTCCAGTATCCTCGCAAGCATGATTGCAGTTGAGCCTTTGCCTTTTGTCCCCGCCCCTAGCACCACTCGCTTGAGTTTTTTTTGCAGATTACCCATTTTCTCAAGAAACACCCTATAGTCGCTAAGCTTGAAGGAGTAGTTGCGGTGAACCCAGCGTTCAAAGTCAATAAGGCTCGACAAGAAAGTCAGGCTTTGCTTATAGGTCATAGGGAAGTTAAGGTAGGGGCGAGGCATGCCTCGCCCCTACAAATCTCACGATCAGCCCGAGGTAACCGATACCCCTGCAATGCTTACGTAGGGCAGGCGATTGCTGAAGACCTTGGTCAGAGTATTCGATATCCCGCGGATGTTCATTATTGCATCATAGACGTTGCCGGCGATCATGGTGTTGGTGATGGGATAGCATATGCGTCCGTTCTTGATGTAGAAGCCGCCTTTGACCGTGCCTGAGAAATCGCCGGTTATGGCGTTGGCGTTGCCGGAAAAACGCGTTACCAGGATGCCTTCCTTGATGTCGCGAATCAACTCCGATTTCGTGGCCTGACCAGGGGTTATGATCAGGTTGGTGGGGCCGATGCCGGGTAACGACCGGTAGGAGCCGGATGCGTGTCCGGTAGATTTGCGTTTCTCTCGATTCGCGGTATAGCTGTTGTAAAGGTAGGTTGTCAATTTGCCTTTCTTGATTATGGCAAGCTTGCGTCGGGGCAGCCCTTCGCGATCAAAGGAAGAGGTTGCCAGACCGCCTTTAAGCAGGGCGTCATCTTCCAGGGTCAGCTTGGATGAAGCGATGCGTGTACCTGTTTTGCCGGCGAGTTTGCTCATGCCTTTCTGGACGCTGTTGGAGTTGATTGATGATATGATGGTACCCAGGAGCGTTTCAGCAACTGCATAGGGGGAGAAAAGTACGGTGCCGGAGAAGGAATGAGCAGGCCTTGCTCCGAGCGAGCCGATGACGTTCTTGGCGAAGCTTTTTGCCAGAGGTTCTATTTTGATTTGCGAGAGCCTGGGTGATCCGTCGAACTGGATGTCGAATGGCGATACCTCACCCTTATCTCTGGCCATTCCCATGATAAGGGCGCTTATGTCGGTTCCTCGTTCGGATGCGGACAGCCCGTTCGAGTTGTAAACCGCGTTCTCGCTAGTGCTTACAAAGACGCCTCCGGAATCCACCGTGACTCGCCTGTCAAAACCCCGGGCGGTTTTAAGCAGGCGTCCGGCCATGGCGATGGTTTCTTTCAAGGGAAGTTCCTCAAGTCGGGGGTCGTAAAGTCCTTTTAAGGCAGTGAGCGGCTCAGGCTCAGGGATGATAAGGAACTTGTCCTTTAGATTGACCGATGCAAGAGCCAGCGCTTTATCGCAGAGTTCATCAAGGTCTGCTTCCTGCAGGGAATTGGCGGATGCGAATCCCATGGCGTTCTTCTTGATAACCCGCAGGCCAATGCCCTTTGACGGTGTTGATTTGACGGTTTTTATCTTGTTCGCCTCGAGCCAGACCTCGCGGCTTTGCGATGTCTGGCCGAAAGCCTCGGCCTGGTCCGCGCCTTTGGCCATGGCGCGTTTGGTAAGCTCTTCAAGACGATCGAGTAATCTAGCCATGACGACCTCCAATGATGGCCTGGCAGCGGACGTATCCGCCTCCGGCGTCAACCCTTGCACGCTGGAACTTGCCGCAGTAACCCGAGCCAAGTGCCCAGCGAAATTCCTTACTGATGGCATCCACGCTTTTTAGAACATCGAATGCGTTGCCTGAGATAGAGACCCCGCTAAAGGTTTTCTTCTTCTTGCCTTTCTCAATCAAGGTGGCTTCCTGAACCCCGAACATGAACTCGGCGTTGGCGTCGGCCTGGCCACCCAGCGCACCCTCCAGAAGCAGCGCCCTGTCCGTGCTTTCAAGCAGTTCGTTCAGGCTCATCTTGCCCGGTTCGATGTAGGTGTTGCGCATCCTGATTATGGGTTCGTCCGAGTACTCGAACGCCCTGGCATTGCCGGTGGGTTTGACACCGAACTCTGCAGCGCTTTCCCGGTTGTGCAGATAGGATTTGAGGATGCCGTTTTTTATGACCACCGTGCTTTCGGTCAAAACGCCCTCATCGTCCACAAGCAAGGTTCCGCCGGCGCCTGGTATGTGCGTAGATGGCCCTGAGTCCACCAGGGTCACCAGTTCGCTTGCTACCCGCTGGCCGATTTTACCCTTGGTTATTGCTCCGGAGAGCACGAAGTCGGCCTCTACGGTGTGACCGATAGCCTCATGAGCGATAAGTCCAACAATCTCAGGGTTTAATATCACGGTCATCTTTTCGCCCTTGGGGTGTTCTGCTTTCAGAAGACGCTCGGCCCGCTTGACTGCCCGTTCGACCAGCTCTTCCCATTTGCCGTATCGCCAAAGGTCGTCCCAGCCGCCGGTGGCGCCAATGGCTTCGAATGCCCGTACCATGTTGGTTCCATCCTTGGCTACAACCATGATGCGGAATTCAGGCTTGATATCCGTTATAAGGGCGGCGGCTCCGTCAGAGGTCAGGATTACCTTTTTGTCAAAATACTCTACGTAGGCCGAAGCTGCGGACGTGATGTTTTTGAAGCGGCGTGCCTTGGCTTCCGCTTTTTTAACTATCTCCAGCTTTTCTTCAATGGAGTGGTTTTCGAGATGATCTTTGAACGGCGGGCAGAACTCTCCCCTGGCCAGTTTTGTTTTGGCAAGGGTCTTTTTGCTTCTTGACATGGCCCTGGCTACGGTGGCTGCTTCCTGGGCTGCGCGCAGCACGTCGGCGCGTTCCCTGCCGGCCGTTGAGGAAAATCCCCAGCGTCCCGCGTCAAGCAGACGTATGCCTACGCCCGAAAGATGGTTGGACTGAGCCGTCTCCGGTTCGCCCTTACGTATGGCTAGTGCATTAACGCGGCGATCGTGATAGCGCAGCTCGGCATAGTCCGCCGGTATCTGGGACAGGATTTCGGAAAAATAACTAATCATAAATCCTCCGCTAAATGCGATCAGATACTGACCGCAGGAAGTTAACTGTCAATATCGACATTGAACCTGATTCTACTGCATTATTCAAGGCCTGTCAAACGCTGGTGCGGTCAGCCTTGCTGTACTTCCTTGAGTATTTTCTCAAGCGCCGCTTCGTCCCCTAACAGCACTTTCCGCGACTTGCTTCCCTCGTAAGCGCCGACTATACCTGCCTGTTCCATCTGGTCAATAATCCTTCCGGCACGCGCCCATCCCACGTTTAATCTGCGCTGTAGCATGGATACCGATGCTTCCTTGTGGCGCATTACCAGGCGGGCCGCTTCGGCAAAGAATTCGTCCACACTGTCTAGCTTGGTCTGGTGGGTCATCTGTTCGCGGATAGGAATAAGCTCTTCTAGCTTGGGGTAGTACTGTCCCTGGAGCGCCTGCACCAGTTCAGGTGAAATCATCTCCGAGAGTTTCTGTCTTTTAGTTTCGTATAACGGCTCTGCAGGATCGAGCAGGGGATCGAGAAGATCCGCTGCAACGATGGCTTCGGCAAATTCTCGCGCCTTTTGTTCATCTACCTGAGTGGAAAGAAGCGCCTTAAGTCTTGACGCGGCGAGTTTCTGCACGATTCGGTTAACCTCGCCGGTAGAAACAAAGGAGCCGTGCAGCCTGATCGGTTCACCTTTGCCCGGGGGCAGGAACAGCATGTCGCCCCTGCCCAGCAACGCCTCGGCCCCGTTCATGTCAAGGATCGTTCTCGAATCCGTCTTGGAGGCTACCTGGAAGGCGATGCGGCCCGGGAAGTTGGCCTTGATGAGTCCGGTAATCACGTCCACCGAGGGTCTCTGGGTTGCCAGTATCAAATGTATACCCACGGCGCGTGCCATCTGCGCAAGACGTATAATGCGTTGCTCAACTTCGCCGGGGGCGGTAAGCATGAGGTCGGCCAGTTCATCCACCACAACCACGATATAGGGTTTTTCCTTTTTCTTCGTATCTCTTGCCTTGAGATTGTAGCCCGCGATATCACGCGCACCTACCATGGAAAACTCTTTGTAGCGCTCTTCCATGATTTTGACCACGAACTCCAGACTCGAAGCAGCCTTGCGGGGGTCAACAATGGCAGGCTGGATAAGGTGGGGGATGGGGTTGTAGGCGGGAAGCTCAAGTCGTTTGGGATCGATGAGTATGAACCGGACGTCTCGCGGTCCGGATTTGATGAGCATACTGGTTAGAATGCTGTGTATACACACCGATTTCCCTGACCCGGTGGTACCTGCAATCAACAGATGGGGGACAGAGGCGAGATCTGCCACTTGCGGGGTTCCGGTAATCGTGGCTCCCAGAGCAATGGTCAAAGCTCCTGTGGATTCAACAAAATTCCTGGAGCGGACAATGAGACGCAAGCCTACCGTCTTGCGGTTTTTGTTGGGTATCTCGATGCCGACTGCTGACTTTCCGGGAATGGGCAGTATCCTTATACGATCCGCCTTCAGGGAGAGAGAAAGATCGTCGGCAAGGCCGGTGATTTTGGATATCTTAACCCCGGGCGCGGGATGGAATTCGTAGCGGGTAATGACCGGGCCTGGGATTATGTCACCCACTGTTCCGGCAACCCCGAACTCTTTCAATTTGTTGATCAGGAGTTTGGCGCCTTCCCGGGTTTCCCTATCAGGCGGGCGGGTAAGATCCTCTGTGGCGGGGTCCAGCAGTTCGGCCAGCTTGAGTTCTTCCTGCGAGACATCCATAACCGAAGAGTAGATTATCCTTGGCGTTATACCTTTCTGCACCGGCGTTTCAGTGGTTTTTGTTTCCTTTTCAACTGCAGGCACATCTGTTTCTTGCCGGGTTTCCGTGATTCGAGAATCTTCCTCGGTCGCTCGTTCGGCAAGCGTCTTTTCGCGTTCTGCCAGCAGCGCGGCGCGTCGTTCCCTGCGTTCTTCCGCGGCTGTCTTACTGCGTTCTAAGGCTTTTGTCAACAACTTATGCAGGTTGATGTCGAATATCAGCACCAGGGAAACGAGGAGCAGGAATCCCAAAATGAAGCCCAGCCCGAGACGTCCCACAAGATTAGCAAGGTAGGCGAATACCATGGTTCCGAGTCTGCCTGCAAGATTCATGGATTGGGTGATTACCCCCGTATTATTCTTTACCGGGAACAACGCGACTTTATGGAAGTAGCCCAGGGTTACTTGTACGAAGAACCCCAAGCCCAGCAGCGTCAAGGTGTTCAGGAACAGCTTCTTGCCCGGGCGGCGCAGCAGCCGGTTGAATCCCCACAACACGAGCAAGAAGGGCAGGAGGTATGCAATTACTCCCAGCCAGGTGAACAGGAATCTTGCCAGAAAAAAGCCCAGTATACCGCCCCAGTTCATGGGATCATCAGCGATGGCGGCGCCTTTGAAGCTTGCCAGGCTGATGGTTATGAATGCGGTAAGAAGAAGCAGCAGGAGTCCGATGACGATGTCGGAGTTATCTTTCCTCGCCTTCCTGGGATTTGATTTGGTTGTTTTAGGTCTCGGAGTTGCTTTCTTTTTTACCATGTATCACCTTACGAATGGGACGTTAAATATGTTTCTGCCCGTTATCAACGAAGCGACGATGTAACTGGGTCTGAATATAATGATACCCAGAACTCCGGTAAAAATCAACAGCAGGAGTATGATGAACCCGTAGCGCTGCAGCCATAAAACCACCTTGATGTTGCGCAGCGGGATAAGGGAGAAAAGTATCTGGGAGCCGTCCAGCGGGGGGATGGGGATTAAGTTAAACAACGCCAGTACCAGGTTGTAGAAGACAGCAAGTCCCAGAACTGCCTGGATATACACGAGAAAGGAGCTTGTTTCTGTCGGCAGGAGATTGGTAAGTTGCGCCAGTATGGCAAGGAAGACGGCCAGGATGAGATTAGATGCAGGGCCGGCGAGCGAGACCAACAGAATACCGCGCTTGCGGTCGGCAAAGTTATCCGGCGATATGGGCACCGGTTTTGCCCAACCGAACCCAAGGAGCACGATGGCCAGTGTGCCAATCAAATTCAGGTGACGCAGGGGATTGAGGGTTAGGCGCCCCATCATCTTGGCGGTGGGATCGCCCAGCTTGTTCGCCATCCAGGCATGAGCGTACTCGTGAAAGGTGAGTCCGGCAATCATCCCGGGCAGGGCAAGCATTATCAGCACCCAGTAGTTTGGGTCAAGCAAGCGAGAAAAAAG
>JAUVJT010000040.1 GCA_030592225.1 Candidatus Stahliibacteriota bacterium
CCGTGATAGGAAATGGTAAGGGTTATCTTTTCACCCACTGATGCGGTTCTGCCCAGTGAGACGACCAGGAATGAATCTACGCGCTCGAAGGTACGTGAACTGGCTCCCTCATTGACAACAGAGACCTCCAATCCTACAAAGTGCAGTGCAATGGAATCGGCAGCTTCCAGCATATCAAGAGTTATCGCCGCCTCCGCAGATAAGGTCTCGGCAGGGATGTCGATATTCAAGATAAGATCGTAGTGCAGTACGTCGTAGGCCAGATTCGTATCCGGCATCGGTACATTTGAAAAATCAAGAACCGGATGGTGCCGACTGCCGGTGCGTTCCTCAACTCCCCACAGATTAAGGAAAAGAACTGAAATCAGCAGAATGTTCATGTTATCTCACCTTTATTGTCTTGACACTTAACGATCCGGCATCGGCGAGGGTCAAACGGACAAAATAGACCCCAGGTGCAAGGGAGGCAAGAGGATAAATGCGGTTGAACTGGGTGGATCGACCGGTGTAGATGGATGCTACCCTGCGACCTGTTGCATCGTACAGTGAAAGGTTGACTGTTTGGGAACCAGGTTGACTGAAGCTGATACGCAATTCATTGGTAAAAACGCCGTCAGCTTTGAGCACAGGTGATGAGACAAGGTTGATGCCGGGTTCTTCAACGCCCACGTTTGGCACGTCGTCGATATCATCGTGATAGGTTATCTCGCACAAGACCTTGCTGTACGGGTCTAAGATAAATGAGTCAGGCTCGTTCTCGACCTCGATGGTAAAACGCTGATACCCTATGCTGTCAATAAAGGGAAAGATAGTGGTATCGTTCCCTGAGTAGATGGCTATCTCCATAGGCATTTGGAACGGAAAGTAATGAATATCGCGATCCTGGGTCTGGGCGATGGCAAATTCCACGTCGTAGAGGTTCCCTGACTTGGGTGTTGCCCTATAACCTATCTCGTAAAGGGGGTGTCCGGGGCCGTATATCCACTGCTCAAAGAACCAGTCAAGGTCCTGGCCGGCGACCGCTTCCATAACGTTTTGAAAATCATCGGTTATCACGGCCTCGTTCGCATGCTGCCACGCGTACTCGTTAAGACCGGCGAAGAAAACGGAGTCGCCCAGCACCTGCCGCATCATGTGCAGCACGCTTCCACCCTTTTTGTAGGTGGTGGTGCCGAAGAGATCTGACCACGGCGGATCGTATATGGGATGGCGCTGACCGTGGTCAAGATAAAGATCCATGATGTGGCGCGCGTAATCGTCATAGCCTTCCTGACCGTAAAGCTCTTCCCACCACAACACCTCGCAGTAGGTGGCGAAACCCTCGTTGAGCCACAAATCAGCCCAGATAGCGCAGGTAAGCCAATCGCCCCACCAGTGATGTGAAAGCTCATGCGCAATCACCCAGCTCCAGTCTTCTCCCCAGTTAGCATAGGTGTTAAAAAAGGTACAGGTGGTGTTCTCCATGGCTCCACCGATGGGAGCGTGAAGCTGGTCGTACTTCTCATCGGCAAAGGGGTAGGGCGGAAATATCTCGGAGAAGTACTCCACTATCCCAGGGGTGCAGTCGAATTTATCCCCTACGTCGTAACTGGCAAGCATCCAGGTACGCATAGGCACTTGAGCGCCTTCCACCATTGCAAAGGTATCCCTGGTGACAAACTCCTTGCTGGCGGCAAATACTATAAGATAGGTGGGCTGGGGATAATGTTCCTGCCAGACGTAAGTCCACCAGCCGCCCGACTTGTCGAGCGATTCCAGGGTGCCGTTTGCCACCACATCGTAATCTGCGGGAACGGTAATATGCTGGGTGAAGACAGCCTTGTCCGAGGGTTCGTCATAGCAGGGAATCCAGTGCCGCGCCCCCTGCGGTTCGGCGTCAACGAAAGTAACCGCTCCTTCCGACTCTTTCTCGTCTATAAAAAGCCCGTCCTGCTCTGCTGGTTTGCCGTGATAGAAAATGGCAACCGAAAGCGTCTCTCCCTGTGCCACCTCGCGATCAAGCATAACACTGAACTTGTCTACCACGACAGGCGTCCAGTCAAGATCACGGGTACCCTCTTTGATAGCATCGATGGTGTAGGCCCAGTGGAAATTCATGGGAAGTGTATCCAGATCGTCGGAAAGCGCTTCCAGGGTAATAGTTACCTCTGCCCAGATAGAATCAGCAGGTATATCGACAGTTATGTCTATATCGTAGTCGAGCACGTCGTAGGAGTGCCCTTCATCCCAGTAGTCACCCTGCATTCGAGGGGTGTGGGAAATCTGTCCTTGCTTATGCAGCATAAGCGCCTGTTCTACCGTAGGTAAAGGTACGGTAGACAACAGAAGTAAAACCAAACTCATTTCATTCCATCCTTTCTTTGACGGTTAAAAATCCCTTACCTGAGTTTAGCCCACGGGCTGTGATTGTCAAGAGTGGACGAATAATGAGAAGGCCGGTTTTCAGCCGACCTTCATAATTATTTCTACGATCTCATAGAAAGGGTAGGGGCGACGCACAGCGTGCCCCTTGAGCGGTTCATGCGCTCATAGGGTATGCGTCTCGCCCCTACTGAAATATCCTGCGATCTCTCGTAGGAAAGTATTGCCTCACACCCCGTCAGGCGCGGGCGGTATGTGTCCCTCTTTCATAAGGAGCTGAACCGACTCGCGAGAGCTCTTTATGATTTTCTCCGCATTCTTCATGATGTCATCGTAGGTCACGTCGGTGATTCCGGCAACGCCATCCTCGATGGCCTTCATACCCACAGCTGCGGCCTCGCGCGGGAAAACTTCCCACTCGTCCATGGAAGGAGTAATGTAGTCCTCGTGCAATCCCTTTTCTTCGGCAACCTTGGCAAGCTCCTTTGCCGCAGCAATGCACATACCGTCGGTAATCGTGGTTGCACGCACGTCCAGGGTACCGCGAAAGATGGCGGGGAATCCCAACGAGTTGTTGACCTGATTGGGGAAATCGGAACGACCTGTGGCCACGACCACCGCGCCCGCTTCCTTGGCCTCCCACGGCCATATCTCAGGCACCGGATTGGCGCAAGCGAACACAATAGGCTTTTCGGCCATAGATTTAATGTGTTCGGGCTTTATGAGTCCGGGACCTGCATAACCTATCACCGCATCCATACCCCGAAACAGCTCATCCATGCCGCCCTTGACTCCATCCGCGTTGGTCTTAAGAAGCATCTCGCCTCGATGAGGAAAGAGTTTCTCCATATCCATACCCGAGGTAAGAATCGTAGGTTTCCCTTCAATGAGATCGAGAACCCTGACATTGGCGGGGTTCAACCCGGCGGCTATCATAACCCTGAGACACGACGCCCCTGCAGCGCCTGTACCAACCATAGCCAGCTTAAGGTTATTGAAATCCTTACCCACAAACTTGGCAGCGTTCATTAATCCTGCAAACGTAACCGCCGCGGTCCCCTGCTGGTCATCGTGCCACACAGGTATGCGGGCGCGCTTGCGCAGCTCGTCAAGAACGTAGAAACACTTGGGTTGGGAGATATCTTCCAGGTTGATGCCGCCGAACGAAGGCTGCATGAGAAGCACGGTCTCGATAATCTTATCCGGGTCCTTGGTATCGAGACAGATGGGAAAGGCGTCAACTCCGCCGAGATACTTAAAGAGCAGACCCTTGCCTTCCATCACCGGCAGACCGGCTTCAGGCCCGATGTCGCCCAGACCGAGCACCCGAGTGCCATCGGAAACCACCGCCACCATGTTGCCCTTGTTGGTGTGCTCATACACCTTTTCCGGGTTGTCGCGGATGTCCAGGCACGGCTTGGCCACACCAGGGGTGTACCAGATGGCAAAGTCGTCCAGGCTGCGCACCGCGCACTTGGAGGTCACCTGAATCTTACCCTTGTAATGCGGGTGCATTATCATCGCGTCCTTGCCCGGTTTGTTCGCCTTGGCAAGAAGTTCGTCGACGTTCTTCTGGTCCATTATTTCCTCTCCTTTGGGTTGAGTTTAAATCTTTGCGGCAAAAGCCGGCCGAGAGTTGAGCGGCGTTCTTTCTCTTCTGAAAACATGAGGATGGGAGCATCCTCTCCGGCAAATTCGGACATAACCGCCAGACACGCCCCGCACGGCGGACAGGGTTCCTTGCTGGAAGTATAAACAGCGAGAGCGGTTATGGACTTCTCCCCCGCCGAAACGGCTGATGAGATTGCCACTCTCTCGGCGCAGACGCTAAGTCCATAGGAGGCATTTTCGACGTTGGTTCCGACGAAGATTCGACCGGTCGAGGTCAAGACCGCCGCACCAACAGGAAAGTTGGAGTAGGGTGAATAGGAGTGCTTTGCGGCGGCACGCGCCATTCCCTTGAGATTTGCTGCCACTTCATCGGAAAGCAACATCTTGCCTCTGAGCGCCTCCACTGATTTTACATCGGGATCACTACCGGTTTGTTCTTCCGGTGACATAATGACAGGAAGATACGCCGATTCCTGCGGTTGTCAAGCACTTTGTTCACCAATGTCTTGCCTGCTGAAGCAGATGAATTACCACTTGACAGCGCCTCTACCAACACTAGAATAACCCTGTTCGGTGGGCCAGGTGGTCGCTTCGTATTACAGGATACGGAGAGGAAAGTCCGAACTCCACAGGGCAGGGTGCCGGTTAACGACCGGAAGGAGCAATCCTTGACCAGTGCCACAGAGAGCAGACCGCCTGTTGTCTTTGACAACAGGTAAGGGTGAAAGGGTGCGGTAAGAGCGCACCGCTGGCATGGCAACATGGCAGGCACGGTAAACTCCACCCGGAGCAAGGCCAAGCAGGGAAGCCGGATGGCCCGTCCGACGGCTGCTTTGCAGTCGTACTTCCCGGGTAGGCTGCGCAAACCCCGCGGCAACGCGCTGGGCATAGATGAATGACCATCCTCGACAGAATTCGGCTTACAGGCCCACCGAACACCCGCAACACCCATAACACCCGTAACACCACCATAACACACCACTTCTTTCCGCTGACTTTCTTTTAATTTCTTGATTCTTCCGTGCTCCCCAAGGGAAAACGCTTCAGGTGTTCTCGTCTGTGGATTGTTTTCAAACATTGACAACCTGCCGCACACCCCTATAATCTTTGCATGGGTGTAATCATATCGCTTTTTTTACTGGGAGGTTTTGCCCAGGATAACATAGGTGTCTTAATGGCCGGACACGATCTCGGATACTCCGCTACAACGCAAGATGGCTTCTGCGGATCATTGAATACGATTGGTATTAATAATCCATATGGAGGCATTGACGCGATTATCAAGCCTGAGATGGGATTGCGAAAAGGCAAGTTTGGAGTATCGTTAGGATATTTCATCTCGCCTTTTTCTGTAGGAACGGTAACCGGTATACCAATCACTGCAGACGCCAGTTACCAGCTTCGACCTTTTGAACGCCTCTCATTTCGACCGCGGGTTTCGCTGCTTGGTCCTGCTCATTTCTATTCAGGTGACGCCTTCCAAAGCTACAGACTTGATGTTGCGGCAGGAGGAGGATGCGATGTCATCTTCGATCCGTTTTCAGCACGGATGATAAGACCAGCTTTCGCGATAGGCGCAACGGCGGGATATGCCTTCGGCGACTGGTACAGTAACGTTACGGGGCATGAGGAACCGTTACAAGGCCTGGGTTATGCGGGAAACGCCGCGATATCCCTTATCTTCAACAAGAACTCATGGGGTATGATTTTAGAAACAAAAGCAAGCTATGGGGGAAGCTTCGTGCCTGAGATAACACTGAGCTTTCTATGGTAGCCTTTCTGCTCTCGCTGAATGTCCAGGCAGTCATGGGCGAGACGCTCCTATGATTGTTGCTTCTGTAGTATTAAACCTCGCCCTGCTATTACCGACTCAGGCGGTAACCGTGGGCATGCCTTTTTTGAAGCTTGGAGTGGGAGCCAGACCTGCAGCCATGGGCGAGGCGTTTAGTGCGGTTGCAGATGACGCCAATGCCATGTTCTGGAACCCGGGTGCAATGGGTATGATGGACCAGTTCGACGTCTCCATCATGCTCATGAACCTTTACGGGGCGGTAACCTATTCCAGCGGGGCCGCCGTTTTCCCCGTAAGTCGCAGAAAGAAAGTCTCCATGGGAGCGGCCATTGCATACCTTTCGGCAATCGATACCTTGCGCGACGAATACGGCAACACCCAGGGCCAGTTTTCCTTATACGATTTCCTGGGATCTGCCGGTGTGGGATGGAGATTCAACCGTTACGTCTCGTTTGGCGCCTCAGGGAAGTTCGTCTACTCCAAAATATACAACTATGACGCCTGGTCCCTGCTTGGCGATTTCGGCCTGAAGGCGAACCCCACTAAATATCTGTATTTGGGTCTGGTGCTTCAGAATCTGGGGACTCCGAGACGATTCATCTACGATATTGAGGTTGCGCCTACCACTATTCGGGGAGGTCTTGCCCTGCTGTTTCCATTTCAGGGCAGCCATTTCCTGTTCACCTCAGACCTCGCCTGGCCTATTGACGATTTTCCCACAGTCGGCCTGGGAGGTGAACTCAAGATATACTTCTCGCCGGAAGGCGGGGTTGGATCGTCAGGTATTGCCATAAGGGGAGGATATCGCTCAGGCTACCACCTGGGAACGTGGGGAGGATTCAGTTTCGGCCTCGGTTACGAGTACGAGTTTTCGAAACTGGTACATATATCTCTGGATGCGGTGTACTTTTCCTATGGATTTCTGGGTGACTCGGAACGTCTTTCTCTCGGATTGAACTTCCGCCCCAACTAAACGCCTCGAAGGAAGGCAGGTACTTACCCGAGGCATTCCAGATAAAGAAACCATCCGCTCCCGCGGCAAGTGAACCCAGCATCTGGTCAAAGATGTAGCCAGGGCTAAACCCGGGCGGGCGCCACGAGAATCCCTGCACGTAGGTTACTACCCCGGTTTGGGTCTCACCCATGAGTTCAAACGCGCTTTCCACGCTTTCATAATAAACCCAGAAATCCCTGTCCGGGTCGCCCTTAAGAAACTGGGGGGAGAAATGGGATGGATACAGCATGGGACAGATATAATCAACGTAGGGAGCCATGCGGGCAAGTTCCTGACCTTCAAGTTTGAGGGTGCGCCACGCGGCGTAACCGAACACATCCACGGACAGGGGTACGGTGATGCCGGCGCGCATCAACTTGAGAAACCCTTCGATGGCCTCCTCCTTGATACGGCCTCCCCGCTCGTAGAACACGCAGTTCAGCACGTCTCCGTCGGTGGGGAATCTGACGTAATCGAGCTGAATCTCGTCGAATCCAACCTCTTCCAATTCCCGGGCTATGCATGCAATGTACTCCCAGGTTCTCTCGCTGAACGGATTCAACCAGTAGGCTCCCCCCTCATCCTGCCACAGACCTCCACCGCTGCGGACTACTCCGAAGGAGGAAAACCGCGCCGCCTGGTAATCCTTAAAGCATACCAGCCGGGCGATGACCCTAACGTTATGGGCATGCATTCGGTCAAGAAGCGAATCGACATCAAAGACAGGACGGATTGCCCCCAGCCCCTGGGCTATTTTATTCTCAGACGAATATCGCAGATAGCCGAAATCATCCTTCATGTCAACCACTATGGCATTGAGATCGCCGCGATCAGCCGCCTCCTCTATCTTCTTAAGCAGCCATTCCTGCCTGGCGGCGTAGGCTGAAAGATATATGCCGCGAATATAGGCTTCCGCCTTAAGTGTTGAGGGGACAACCAGTACAGCTAGCGCTGCGACGGCAATGCTCCTTGCCCAGCCGCACGATAAGCGCGTGATATTCATTATAGATTGCACTCCTTGTATTCAACTCCTCGCCAAAAGCAAGGTCTTCAAACTTTTTTTGAATCATATCGTAAGATGCCCGCTCCTGAATCATAAAATGCCTTAACAGCATCCTGCGGGTGTAAGCGTCTACCACGAATACGGGCAGGTCAAAACCATAGAGCAGGATAGAGTCCACGGTTTCGGGTCCCAACCCATTGATATCCAAAAGACGCTCCCGCCAGTGTTGCAGATGGGATTTGCCGATACTCCAGGGCGGCGCACCGAGATTGTCGAAAAGAAACGTCAATAAGCGGCGCAGGCGCTGCGCCTTCTGCCTGAAGTAGCCGGAGGAACGTATCAACTCCTCAAGTTCAGAAACAGGTAAGGCGAGAGCCGACCGCAGGGATTCTGCGGAGTCATCAAGTAATCCCTTAACTTTCAGGTTGGCCACCGCCCCCGACGCGTTCTTCCAGTTAGTGGCCTGAGCCAACAGAGCGCCAACCACGACCTCCAGTTGAGTGTCCCCGGGCCACCACCCCTGTGGTCCCCAGCGTTTAAAAAGCTTATCGAAGCTGTCTCCTAGATTGAGGGGAGAAAGTTGAACCGGGGGGTTTTGTGACCGTGGAGTCGTGGCAAACGACATAGGGGATGAAGAACTAGAAATCGACGATATCGCTCTGGACAAAGCCGCCCGCATTGCGCCTGTCGAGCTGGTAGAATTGTTCCCGCGAGCCGCCCCTTAGTTTCTGCAGGCGGTGGTACTGACAATACGTGGTAGGCTCTGTCCCCGCCTGAAAGTATTCCGAACGCGTGCTGCTTCCGCAATCGGCGGTGGCAAGCTGCCCGGTAAGGGTACATATGGTGCGGGTCACTATCCCCTCGGGCTGTTTGAAAGTGGAAGAAGGCAGGCTGTCGGTTGCCTCCTTCATGAACGCAGCCCATATGGGCGCGGCGCAAGAACCGCCCGAGGCGCCGCGGTAGATGGTCTGTTTCTTGTCAAATCCCACCCACACCGCGCATGAAATCTCAGGAGTGAATCCAACGAACCAGCCGTCGGTAAAATCATCGGTCGTCCCGGTCTTTCCTGCCGCCACACGGGTAAAACCGCGCCGTCTTATCCCTCTGGCCGTGCCGGAGTTAATAACACTCTGCATCATTGAAGTCACCAGGAACGCGGTCTGGGGAGAGAGCACCTGCTCGGCCTGCTCCGGAAACCATTCTTCGATAATCTCGCCGTCCCTCGAGATGATGCGTCGGATTAATACCGGCTCCACCCGGAAGCCCCCATTAGCCAGGGTAGAAAAGGCGGTAGCCATCTCAATGGGAGCCACCTCAACCGCGCCCAGACCTATGGAAAGCACCGGCTTGAGGGGCGAGGTAATGCCCATCCGGTGCGCGTACTCGGCAACAATCTCAGGCCCCACGTATCGCGTAAGGCGTATGGCAACAAGGTTGCGCGATTGCGCCAGACCTTCACGCAATGTCATGGGACCAAAGAACTTGCGATCCCAGTTGGCCGGAGCGTAAAGCGAGCGACCGGTTCGCACCAGCACCGGAGCGTCAAATTCCACGTCGCCGGGGGTAAAACCGTTGTCAATGGCGGCAGTGTAGACGAACGCCTTAAAAGATGAACCTGGCTGACGCTTGGCCTGCACCGCTCTGTTAAACGAACTCTGCTTGTAATCCCTGCCTCCGATCATGGCAAGCACTTCACCGGTGCGAACGTCCATGGCCACCAGAGCGACTTGCAGATACTTGGGCGCAGCGCTGCCGTCGGTGAACGTTACCGTATCGTAATCGGACTTGACTACGTCAAGATTCTTATCGTTCTCTATCTTGAGAAGATGCTCCTTCACCGCTTTGTTCGCCGTACGCTGCATGTCGAGGTCGAGTGTAGTGTAAATATATACACCCTCGCGGTATATCAGGCCTGAGCCGTATTTACGTTCAAGATAACGCCTGACCTCCTCCACAAAGTAGGGTGCCTCGTTGGGCGGAACCTTGCGCGGGGCAAGTTTGGTTTCCGCGGCCACCGCTTCCTCTCGCGTTTTTTTATCTATCTTGCCTGTCTTATAAAGAGCGTTGATGAATTTATCGCGGCGCTTGCGAACGAGGTCGGGGTAATCGTAAGGCAGGTGGTAAGATCCGCCGCGCGGCAGGGCTGCAAGAAAACATAATTCTTGCGTAGAAAGCTCGTGCAAGTTTCTGTCAAAGTAGCGCTGGGCAGCCGCCTCAACACCGTAGGCGCCGTGCCCGAAGTTCACCTGGTTAAGGTACATCTCAAGTATCTCTTCCTTGGAGTACATCCCTTCCAACTGAATCGCCAGCAGCGCTTCTTTTATTTTACGCATGAGCGACGCCTCAAACGTCAGAAACATATTTCGGGCAAGCTGCTGGGTAATTGAACTTGCACCCTCCACGATTTTTCCGCTCTTGATATTCATTATAATAGCGCGGAAGACATCTCTGGAACTAACACCCCAGTGTTTGTAGAATCGTTCATCCTCCACCGCAACAAAGGCATCCACCATGAGGGGTGGCATGCTGTCCAAGGGAATAGGGTCGCGGCGCTCGATGTAGAACTCGTAAACCAGGCTGTCGTTGCGGTCGTAGACCTTGGTGGTCAATGCGGGTTTAAAGGTCTGAAGCGAGACCGGATCGGGCAGATCTTGCCTTGACACCGAAATTATAAGAATCCCTATCCCGGCAAGAAAAGCGTAGATGGCCGCCGGAATCACCGCACCGAAGATAATCAGTTGCCTGCGAGATACACTAGGTAAAAAACCGGCAAACCAACGTTTAGAACCAGGTTTACTGCCGCTCGGTGGTTTCAACTCCGGCGGGGCCTGGGTAGCCGGAAGGTGGTTTTGCTGCATCTTTTCTTAGACGCTCCTTTGGTTTTGAAGGTCAACCTTTAGTTAAAGCGCTTATTACCTTAAAGTCTAATGCGCTTTGAGCTTATGTCAACCCGTCCCGTACCCCCGTAACACCCCCTACCCTTGCATGACAGAGTCTGCCCCGCCTGCGCTACCGTCTAGCGTGAGATGCTAAGTTTATTGCATCTCATAGGGTATTTCCATTATTCCCAGTAACTTACCTTTAAGGACATAACACCTCCATACCAGAACACACCAACAGTCTCAGTACTTCGAGACTAACCGTTTGCCATCAGGTAGTCCGAACAAATTTGAAATTTAGAATTTGCGATTTGAAATTTGAATTGCGCAGCACCCGTACCCGTAACACCTATTGCGACACCATACGCTCTAGGCAATACAATATTCTTCGGGGGAGTTGATTTGACACTAAAGTTTACTTCTCTATAATGAGACACGGATCTGTTTGCAACCCCACAATCCCATAAGGATGATACCTCGCAAGCCCCTTTGGCCGAACGGATGCGCCCCCGTAATCTGGATGAATTCGCCGGACAGAAACACCTGGTAGGAAAAGGTCGGCCTTTAAGAAAACTCCTGGAGTCAGGCCACCTGCCATCCATGATCTTTTGGGGACCGCCCGGTTCAGGCAAAACCAGCCTTGCTTTTCTAATTTCTCAACTGGTGAATGCTGAGTTCATCGCGAAGAGCGCCGTAACCTCCGGAATCAAGGACGTAAAACAGATAGTCCAGAAGGCCAGGCTGGTGTGGAAGGCTCATAAGAGGCGGACGATTTTGTTCCTTGATGAGATACACCGGTTCAACAAAGCCCAGCAGGATGCGTTTCTGCCTCATGTGGAACGGGGGACGATTACGCTGATTGGAGCGACCACCGAGAACCCCAGCTTCGAGGTAATAGGCCCGTTGTTGTCAAGGTCGCGGGTGTTCGTGTTCAATCCCCTGGAGGAGGAGGATTTGCTTACCATCCTCAAGCAGGCTATGGCGGACGAGCGCGGACTGGCCGATAAAAGCCCGGTGATGGATGATGACGTGCTGCGGTTTATTATCCAGATCGCCGATGGCGATGCGCGCAGGGCGCTGAATGCGGTTGAGGCGTCAGTACAGGTCACAGAACCGGACGCTTCAAGCGAAGGCAAGAGAGTGGTAACCAAAGAGACTGCCGAGGCGGTGCTGGAGCGCAAGTTTCTGCTCTACGATAAGGCGGGCGAGGAGCACTACAACCTGATATCGGCGTTCATCAAGTCAATGCGAGGCTCTGACGCGGACGCCGCATGCTACTGGCTAATGCGGATGATAGATGCCGGCGAGGACCCCTTGTACCTGGCGCGCAGGATGGTAATTCTGGCAGGCGAGGACGTAGGCCTTGCCGACCCCCAGGCCCTGGTGATAGCCAACGCGGCCAAGGATGCCATCCACTTTGTTGGATACCCGGAGTGCGTTTTTCATCTGGTGGAGGCTACGATTTACCTCTCGCTTGCCCCCACGTCGAACGCCACCCTGAAGGCATTCCAGGCGGCGCGCAAGGAGGTGCAGGATACCCTGGCCGAGCCGGTGCCCATACATCTACGGAACGCACCGACGAAATTGATGAAGAACCTGGGCTACGGTAAAGAATACCAGTATCCCCATTCTTATCAGGACGCAGTTGAGGGCCAGAACTACCGCCCC